>NZ_FMFG01000036.1:0-25063 GCF_900066275.1 uncultured Faecalibacterium sp.
CACATACACCAAACTTGGCTTTCCCAGACCTCTGCGTTTTCGTTCAATCAGACCAAACTTTTCGAGTTCCCGGAGCAGCTTTGTCGCTTTGTTGTCTGCGCAACACAACGCCCTCTTGACATCCTCTATCGTGAAGATAATGAACACCCGGTTCTGCTCGTCCAGCCAGCCGTTTTTCACGGACAGACTCATGCGGTCCAGCAGGATACCGTACAGGGTCTTGGCATCGGTTGACAGGCTCTGGAACCGTGGCTCCTGAAACAGAGCCTTTGGAATGCGGTAGAAGGAGAACAGCTCTCCGGCTTGTACGTAGAAGTAGTCAAGGGTCATGTGGCTTTTTCAACGTTTTGCTCCAGCTTGTGTTCAAAAAATCGACCGCCTTTCGTTTGAAAATAAAAAGCGCACTCTTTTCTTATTGAAAAGTGGTGCGCTATGTAATATAATGGCTGTATAATTTAGCTATCCAAAAGATAGTCGATGAGATATTCTTTCGGAATCATGAAAGATCGTCCGACTTTCAGGCAGCGAATTCTATGTTGATGGATTCTTCTGATGATGGCAGTCTGGCTTTTGAAACCGAGTAAAGTTGTTGCTTCTTCGACAGACAGCACATCAGGATAGTTCACAAATAATTTTTTATAATACTCTTTTGCTTGATTTTGATTCATTATCCTTGACTTTCCTTTCGTTTTGTGCCTAAGCAGAGGAGCGTTTTGCCCTGCATCCCTCCTGAACATCCCTCCAATTTCCATTTGGGCGGTCCAAACCGAAAAAACAGAGTAGAGGAAAAACGCATCGAAAAATCGTGGATATTTCAAATTATTGCTCGTTGAGGCGTGAATTTTGCCTTTGCACAGTGGGAACCAGATATCACTAGATATCACTGGATGACACCAGATGGAAGATGAGGACAAAAACTCAAAATCCCTTGTGCTAATAACACGTGTGGGTTCGACCCCCACCACCGGCATAAAAAGGAAGCCCTCCAGCTTGTCTGGGGGGCTTTCTTTTTATCTGCGGCGTGTGAGCGGGTCGAACAGCACGACCCTGCACAGCAGGGGAGCAATCAGCCCTGCGGGCTGTTGCTCAGTGCGCGGGAGACCCTCACCACCGGCATAAAAGCCCATCAGGCATTCGCCCAATGCCGTTAAGTTAAGAGGCTAAAGAAAAATAGACTTCATCGAAAAGATGATGTCTATTTTTTTTTGAAAAAGATCAGAAACAGATTTTACGCACCCTTTGCCGGATATGCCAAGGCCCCCACAGAACACGGGATCTGCGGGGGCCTTGCGGGCAATATTTTTACAGCATTTTGACCGCCAGTGCTTCACTGGTGCGATCCTGTGCGGCGTTGGCATTTTCGGGGTCGTCCATGGTGTAGCGCAGCACCAGCACTTCAGCCACATACAGCAGCGCCACCTTGACCGGGATGTTGCCGGAGTCCAGCGGGCTTTCCTGCGCACCACACAGCAGCACGATATCCGCCAGCTTTGCGCCGGGCGAATCCTCATAATGGGTGAGCAGAATGATCTTTGCGCCCGCCGCCTTGGCCGCGCGCAGCGTTTCCAGCATATCGCGGGTAGCGCCGGAATAGGAAACGAACAGCACCACATCCTCCGGGGTCATCAGGCTGGCCGTGATCAGCTGCATGTGGCTGTCGCCTGCCGTGCGGAACTTGGTGGAGATGCAGGCAAAGCGGGCGCAGATATCATTTGCAATATACATGCTGCCGCCCTGACCAAGGCAGTACACCTGCCGGGCCTTGTGCATCAGCTCCGAAGCCTTGTCCACCGCCTCCGGCGAAAGATTGTTCTGGGTGCCGTTGATAGTAGTCATCAGCAGGGCGCTGGCGTGCTCGCACAAAGTTGCCGTGTCGGCATCCGGCTCCGGCACATGCTGGTTGACCAGTGCACCGGTGGCGTTGGCCTGCGCCAGCGCAATGCGCATTTCATGATAGCCCTCAAACCCCAGCGCCCGGCAGAAGCGGAACACCGTTGCCTCTGCCACACAGCACTCCTTTGCCAGCGAGGAGATGGACAGATACTGTGCCTCTGCCGCGTGCTGCACAAGATAGTCCGCCACGGTGCGGCCCGATTTTGTCAGGTCGCCCTGATGCTGCTGCAGCAGCTCCCAAAAATTCGTTGCCATTTTTCTTTTTCCTCTTTTCCGGCGCAGCAGTCCACCGACCCGGATCAGCTGCCGACCGTTTCATTCACCTTTGTAAAAAGTATAAAAGATTCGTCCCCGCTTCGCAAGAGACGCATTGCCCACATTTTGGCTCGCAGTTCTGTGCAGAGCACACAGTTTTGGCGGAAAAACCGGCCATTTTGTGAAAATATCTTTCAATTTTGCATTTTTGTTTAGAAAAACATTTTCACTATCGTTTTGGTGGGTTTGTACCGTTCTGTAATAATTTCAGAAGAGTAAAGCAAGGTTTTCTTTGCATTTCAACATATATCCCACGCTTTTGTGCACAATGTACACTGTCATTCTGAAAATTTATGAAAACCATGAATGGACAAAATGAAAATATTTTTCTATAATGGAGCCATCAAGAGCGGCCGCTGGCACGGCAGGCCGCCAACAACGTGAAGCATCTTGAATGCGAAGGAGAAACTACTATGAAAAACTGCATTTCCCGCCGTTCGTTCCTGAAGGCCGCTGGCATTCTGGGCGCAGCCGGCGCTCTGGCCGCATGCGGCGGCTCTTCTGCAAGCACCAGCACTGCTGCTTCCACCGCAGGTTCTACCGCTGCAAGCGCAGCTGCTTCTTCCACCAGCATCAAGCTGTGGACATACCCCATCGGCGGCTGGGGCAATGACGAGACCGTTCAGGGTCTGGTTTCCAGCTTCAACGCAAAGTATCCTGACATCAAGGTCACTGTGGAGTATCTGGACTACACCAACGGCGACGATCAGGTGAACACCGCCATCGAGGGCGGCAGCGCACCTGATCTGATCATGGAAGGTCCCGAGCGTCTGGTTGCAAACTGGGGCGCAAAGGGCGTTATGGCTCCGCTGAACGACCTGTGGACCGACGATGCCAAGAAGGACATTTACGAGTCCGTTGAGTCCGCCTGCAAGGACACTGCCGGCAACTACTACGAGTATCCCCTGTGCATGACCGCACACTGCATGGCCGTGAACATGACCAAGGTCAAGGAAGTGGGCGCTGACCAGTACATTGATACCGACAAGCATACCTGGAGCACCGACGGCTTCCTGAAGACCGTTGATGCCCTGTACAACGGCGGTTACGAGAACGTTGCAGCCATCTACTGCGCAGGTCAGGGCGGCGACCAGGGCACCCGCGCCATCATCAACAACATGTACGGCGGCACCTTTACCGATGCAGCCCACACCAAGTACACTGCCGACTCCGCCGAGAACATCAAGGCGATCCAGACCCTGCACGACACCAAGGGCATCAACTTTGACGCTTCCATCGCAGGCGGCGACGAGATTACCCTGTTCCGCAACGGCACCCTGCAGATGGCATTCTGCTGGAACATTGCACAGCAGGCCAACAGCGACAACAACGCCGCCGGTCTGACCAACGATGGCGACGAGATCTTCCCCATGGCCTTCCCCACCGACAGCGGCGACCCGAAGCTGTGTGGCGGCATCTGGGGCTTCGGCATCTTTGATAACGGCGACGAGGCCAAGATCGAAGCAGCCAGGACCTTCATCGACTTCATCGCTGCCGACCCCGATCAGGTTAAGGACAGTGTGCTGGCTTCCACCTACTTCCCGGTCCGCACCAGCGTGGGCGATATCTACGCCGACAACGAGATCATGAGCGAGTACAGCAAGTTCATGGCTTATCTGGGCGACTACTACCAGATCACTCCGGGCTGGGCAACCGCACGTACCGAGTGGTGGAACATGCTGCAGCGCGTCGGCTCCGGTGAGGATGTCGAGACTGCCGTCAAGACCTTTGTGGACAACGCAAACGCTGCCGCACAGGCATAAGCCCATCCACTCTGCCGGGGGCAGATAATTATTGACGCTTCGCCCCTTCCTCGAAGATCCCGACGAGGGAGGGGCTTTATTTGTAAAAAAAAAAATCATAACCGAAAGGAACGGTGATTCTCTTGGCTGCAAAAACGGCGATCAAAGAGCCTAAGCGCAGCAGTGCGCTGGTACGGCGCGAGACCTTCGCTTCCTATTGCTTCCTGCTGCCCAGCCTGATCTTCTTTCTGGGCTTCGTCATTTACCCCATGGTGCTGTGCGTGGTGACCAGCTTCTTCGATTCCACCATGAACCGTGCCGACATCTTTGTGGGGCTTGCAAACTACAAGGAACTGTTCACAGACCCCATCTTTCTGGGTGCCTTAAAGAACACCTTCATCATCGTGGTGGTGTCCGTGCCCGTGACCTGCGCCTTCTCGCTGTGGGTCTCCTCTGCCATCGTAGACCTGCCCGAGTGGGCTACCAGCCTTTTCCGCTGCGTGTTCTACCTGCCCGTGGTCACCGGCTCTGTGGCTGTTACCGTGGTGTGGAAGTGGATGTACAACAACTACTATGGCATCTTCAACTATCTGGGCAAGACTCTGGGCCTCATTGACAAGAACATCAACTGGCTGGGTGATGAGCGCTTTGCTCTGGGCTGCATCATCCTGATCCTGCTCACCACCTCTGTGGGCCAGCCCATCGTGCTGTACGTTTCCGCTCTGGGCAATGTGGACCAGTCCATCGTGGAAGCTGCAGAAGTGGATGGTGCCACCGATTTCCAGTGTTTCTGGAAGATCAAGTGGCCCGCCATCATGCCCACCACCTTGTACATTCTGGTCATTACCACCATCAACTCCTTCCAGTGCTTTGCGCTGATCCAACTTCTGACTTCCGGCGGCCCCAACCACAGCACCGATACCATCATGTACTACATCTACTACACCGCCTTCAAGCTGTACCGCTACGGCTACGGCAACGCAATGGGTGTGGTGCTGGCAGTCATCATCGCCATTCTGTCGGCCGTCCAGTTCAAGCTGGGCAATCAGGATAATTAAAGGAGGTGCCGGACAATGAGTGCAAATGCCGCTGCAAAAAAGCAAAAACCGTTGAAGCGTCACCCCAGCAAGCTCAAGAGAATGAGCGCCTACATGATCCTGACGCTGATCCTCATCAGCATCGTTGCGGTGCTGTTCGCCTTCCCGCTGTACTGGATCATCACCGGTTCCTTCAAGACCGGTGCCGCCATCAACGCCACCACCCCCGAATGGTGGCCCAGCCAGTGGGTGCTGACCAACTACCAGAAGCTGTTCTCCGGCAAGAGCGCCCCGCTGTGGCAGCTGGCTGTGCCCTTTGGCTCCAAGTTCAGCGCTAACGGCGAGCCCATCTACTTCTCGGTAGGCCCCACCGCTCCCGCTGCCATCCGCTGGATGATCAACACCGTGTTCATGGCCGTCATGTCCATGATCCTCACCTGCATCACAGCCGCCATGGCCGGCTATGCACTGGCAAAAAAGCGCTTTGTAGGCCGCAAGCTGCTGTTCACCCTCATCGTGTGTGCAATGGCTCTGCCCAAGCAGGTCATTCTGATTCCCCTGCTGCGCGAAATGAGCAGCCTGAACCTGTACAACACCATCTGGGCCGTCATCTTCCCCATCGTGGGCTGGCCCTTTGGTGTGTTCCTGATGAAGCAGTTCAGTGAGGGCATTCCCACTGAGATGCTGGAAGCGGCCCGCATCGACGGTGCAAGCGAGGCCAAGACCTTCATCGACATCGTGCTGCCCATGGTCAAGCCGGGCATCGGTGCACTGGCCATTTTTACCTTCATCAACAGCTGGAACGACTACTTCATGCAGTTGATCATGCTGTCCAGCACCAGCAACCTGACCATTTCTCTGGGCATTGCAAAGCTGCAGGCTGAGAACAGCACCGACTTTGGCCTGATCATGGCAGGTGCCGCACTGGCTGCTGTGCCTATCATCATCATCTTCCTCATTTTCCAGAAGTACTTTACCAAGGGCATCGCTATGGGTGCTGTTAAGGGCTAAAATCCCGACCGCCGCCTGCGGCGGAAACAGGGAGGGATTTTTGGCGCAGCGGTCTGCAAGACGCAAGGCCCGCCCAAGGGCCGAAGCGGATGCAGGGCACCGCAAGAGGGCGCTGATGCCGCTGCCCGGAACAGAAAGCGTACGAGCTTGATGCAAAACCATTTCATCTGTATTTATTACTATTTTTAAAGAAGGGTTTGGAACATGAAAGATATCAAAAAATATCAGGGTGTCATCCCCGCCTTTTACGCCTGCTACGACGCAGAGGGCAATATTTCTACCGAGGGCGTCAAGGCCCTTACCCGCCATCTGATCGCCAAAGGCGTCAAGGGCGTGTATGTAGGCGGTTCCTCCGGCGAGTGCATCTACCAGCACGTAGATGAGCGCAAGGCCGTTCTGGAAGCCGTGATGAGCGAAGCCAAGGGCAAGCTGACCGTCATTGCGCATGTCGGCTGCAACAATACCGCCGACAGCGTGGAGCTGGCCCGCCATGCCGAGAGCGTGGGCGTGGATGCCATTGCATCCATTCCTCCCATCTACTTCCACCTGCCGGAGTACGCCATTGCAAAGTACTGGAACGATATGTCCGCTGCTGCTCCCAACACCGAGTTCGTCATCTACAACATCCCGCAGCTGGCAGGCACCGGCCTGACCATGAGCCTGCTGAAGGAAATGCTCAAGAACCCCAATGTAGTGGCTGTGAAGAACAGCTCCATGCCCACGCAGGACATCCAGATGTTCAAGGATGCCGGTATCGCCGCCCGCGGCGAGGGGAACTTTGTGGTGTTCAACGGCCCCGATGAGCAGTTCGTTTCCGGCCGTGTGATCGGCGCAGACGGCGGCATCGGCGGCACCTACGCCGTCATGCCCGAGCTGTATCTGGCCATGAACGACCACATCAACAAGGGCGAGATCGAAGCCGCCCGCGCCATCCAGTACGATGCCGACCGCATCATCTACAAGATGTGCGAAGCCCACGGCAACCTGTACGCCGTGCAGAAGGAGATCCTGCGCCGGATGTACGGTCTGGAGCTGGGCGGCGTGCGTGAGCCGATGCCCGGCCTGATCCCGGAAGATGAAGCCATCGTGGCCGAAGCACAGGCCATGATCGAAGCTGCCATCGCAAAACTGTAAAATTGAAGCAGCGCCCCTCTCCGTCTCTTTTCAGAGGGGAGAGCGGGCGCTTGTTTTTGGAGGGACGTTTTATGATCTGTGATACCCTGCAGCACCTGACGCGCTACAAGGGCCTTTGCAAAAATCTCGACACGGCCATTGATTACCTGCTGACCCACGACCCTGCCAGCCTGCCTCTGGGCCGCACCGAGGTGGATGGCGAGGAAGTTTTTATTAACACGATGGATGCCACGCTCCATTCGGACGATGGCTACCACCCGGAATATCACAAAAGGTACGCCGACCTGCAGCTCGACATCACCGGCAGCGAGGGCTGGGGCTTTACCACAAATCCCGGCAGGGAGATCGGCGATTTTACCGGCGACTGCGGTTTTCAGGACAGCGCCAGTGTCGTGACCGGCACACTGGGCGAAGGACGCTTTGTGCTGTTCTTCCCCACGGAGCTGCACAAACCCGGCCTTGTACAGCACGGCTGTGTGGGCGTGCGCAAGGCTGTTGTAAAGATTCGGATGGAGGATTGAACGATGGATAAGGAAAAACTGTTTGCTCAGATCAAGGGCGGTCTGATCGTCTCCTGTCAGGCACTGGAGACGGAGCCCCTGTACACGAAAGAGGGCGGCGTGATGCCGCTGATGGCGAAAGCCGCCGCCATGAGCGGTGCTGTGGGCATCCGTGCCAACACCGTGCGCGACATTACCCAGATCAAGCAGGTGGTGGATCTGCCGGTCATCGGCATCATCAAAAAGGACTACCCCGGCACGCCCATGTACATCACCGTTACCATGAAGGAAGTGGACGAGCTGGTGGAGTGCGGCGTGGACATCCTTGCCGTGCAGGGCACCGGTGCCCTGCGCCCGGACGGCTCCACCTCTGCCCAGTTCATCCGCACCATCAAGGCAAAGTATCCCGACCAGCTGGTCATGGCCGACTGCGACAACTTTGAGAATGCCATGGCCTGCGCCGAAGCCGGTGCCGACTTTGTGGGCACCACCATGCGCGGCTACACCCCGGAGACCAAGGGCATTGACGATATCGACTTTGATTTTGTCCATAAGCTGGCCGCAGAGTGCCCGGCAAAGGTCATTGCCGAGGGCCACATCCACTACCCGGAGCAGGCGGTCAAGGCGCTGGAAGCCGGTGCATTCGCACTGGTGGTGGGCGGTGCCATCACCCGCCCGGCAGAGATCACGGCCCGCTTTACCGGTGCCATCAACGCCGCAAAAAAGTAAAATGGAGTGTGCCGGATGAAACAGTATTTTGGCATTGATATCGGCGGCACCGCCGTCAAGCTGGGCATCGTGGATGAGACCGGCAGGGTGCTGCTCAAGGGCGAAGAGAGCGTCAGCTTTGACGGCTACCAGACGCCTGTTCTCACCACCGTGCGCAGGGCCGCAAAGGAGTTTTTGACCACAAATGCAATTCCGGTGGAAAGCCTTGCGGGCATC
Source organism: uncultured Faecalibacterium sp. (assembly GCF_900066275.1). Classification (NCBI taxonomy): domain Bacteria; kingdom Bacillati; phylum Bacillota; class Clostridia; order Eubacteriales; family Oscillospiraceae; genus Faecalibacterium; species uncultured Faecalibacterium sp. The sequence goes on from NZ_FMFG01000036.1 coordinate 8,578, forward strand.
GGCGTTTCGGCCACCGGTCAGATCGACAGCCGCAAGGGCATCGTGGCCGGTACCTGCGGCAACTTTCCCAATTACATCGGCAGCCCTATCAAGTCTGCGCTGGAAGAGGACTTCGGCCTGCCAGTCACAGTGGCCAACGACGCCAACTGCATGACACTGGGTGAAGTGTGGGTCGGCGCCGCACAGGGCTATACGGACGTGATCGGTGTGACCCTTGGCACCGGCGTGGGCGGCGGCATCCTGACCGGAGGCCATTTGTTAGAGGGTGCACGGGGCCTTGGCGGTGAGCTGGGTCACTACCGCACCCACGCGCTGGACGGTGTGGACTGTACCTGCGGCGCAAAGGGCTGCTGGGAACGCTACGCTGCCACCACCGCGCTGGTGCGCGCCGCACAGGAAAAGAACCCCGATTGGAAGGACGGCCGCGCCATCTTTGCCGCAGCCGAAGCAGGCAACGAGACAGTTCTTGCCCTGCTGGACCACTGGACGGACGAGATCGCACAGGGCCTTGCAGGCATGGTGCACATCTTCAACCCGCAGCTCATTCTGATCGGCGGCGGCGTGAGCGCGCAGCAAAAACTGCTGATCGAACCCATTGCCGCAAAGGTGAAAGCATCGGTCATGCCCGCCTTTGCAGAGGGGCTGGAAGTGCGCGCCGCTCAGCTGCACAACGATGCCGGTATGGTGGGCGCAGTGTACTACTTCCGGCAGACCATGGAAAAGGAGTAATCATATATGAAAACACATATCCTCTGTCTGGGTGATTCCAACACCCACGGCTACTGTGCCGACCCGAACGACTGCGCCGACCACGGCATCCGCTTCAATGAAGAGGAGCGCTGGACCTGCCGCCTGCAGAAGGCGCTGGGCGACGAATATCTTGTGACCGAAGAGGGACTTTCCGGCCGAACCACCGTATTTGTGGACCCTATCCACGAATCCATGGATGCCCTCAGCGTCATCTATGCCCTGCTCAAGAGCCACGAGGTCATCGACCTGCTCATCATCATGCTGGGCACGAACGATGTGAAGGAGCGCTTTGGTGCCAATGCCGCCTGCATTGCTGCAGGCATGGAGCGGCTCATCCTCAAAGCAAAGAGCGTAGACTGCTGGGGCACCAAACAGCCCAATATTCTGGTGGTGGCACCTCCTCCCATCGGTGCAGGCTTCCACGACGCTGTGATGGGCGATGGCTGTGTGGAAAAATCTGCCGGTGTAGCCGGGCAGCTCCGCATCATCTGCGAGCGGCAGGGCGTGCACTTCCTGGACGCAAAGGACTGCGAGTTCAACAAGGTGGATTTCATGCACCTGACCCGCAAGGGTCACGCACAGCTGGCGGAGCTTCTGGTAAAAGAAGTGCCGGGCTTGATCTGAGCTGAGCACGATTTTAAAAGCTCTCTGCTTCGCTCTGAGCATCTTTAGCGGAATTATTATTTTTATTGGGTTCTCAAAAAGCCTGCGGGCTTTTTGAGAACTTTTTTTCACGAAATAGGGTCATAACCACAAACGGCATCAAACTCACAAGCAGCCTATATTTTATTTTTAATTTCCGTTTTGTTCATCTTGTAAAACATAGCAGAATCGGCTATACTTTCCGCAGAAAGAACCATTGAAAGGAACTGTGCCATGCCTGAACTTTTAAAAGCGCCTGTTACCCCTGCTCAGCAGGCAAGAGACACCCTTTTGGGTGCCCTCGTGGGGCTTGCCCGGGCCACCACCAACGAGCCCAAAACGGACGACACCGACGAGGTGCTGAACGCCGGTCTGCGCCTTGCCGCGCAGCCGGATGCACCGGAGGAAAGGCTGCAGCGGATGCTTGCCATTGTCCAGACTGAAAAGCACCGCGTTGCCCCGGGCTGCGCCACCTGTGCCATGCCCTGCGGCAACACGAACGATTACGATTTTGTCCGCCTGTGGGCTGCGCCCGAGAGTATCCGCACCCTCAAGCTGCAAATGCTTTCTGCCGCGTTTGCGCTGGCCCAAAAGCGCCCGCAGGGTCAGGCGCAGGCCACCGTTTATCAGCTGCTGTTCACCCTTGCCGAGGACTGGAACGAGGAGCTTCTTACCCCTGTTGTGCAACGCGCCAAGGAGCTTTGCCGGGAGTAAATCCGGGCCGGAAAGCCGCCGCTTTTACCCGCCGGGTTTGTAGCGGGAGCGTTCCCGGCGCAAACCAGAAAGGTCCGCCTTTTTTGCGTGTTTTTGTGGCAGTTCCGTAATACTGTTGCATCAAAATGCATTCCAGTGAGTTTCACACCCGATTTCCTGCCTTTTTCCGAAAGTTTTTTGCAAAAAAGACTTTACAAACCATTTCTAAAAACTTATTATATAAGTAATATATTTCATGGAGCCAATGCTGTGCAGCCCCCTGTGCAGCATTCAAATACGATCAAGGAGGGGTTTATCTATGCCCGAAAAGAAAAAGACCGCAGCGGCTGCTCCTGCTGTGGAAGCTCCTGCCGCTGAGGCCAAGGAGTCTAAGACCCGTAAATCTGCCAAGGCCCCTGCACGCCGCGGCCGTCCCCCGCTTGCACCGGAGCTGTATGTGGAGTTCAGCGGCAAGCAGTATAACGTGACCGATATCATTGACCGTGCCAAGGCCGATTACCGCGCTACCCACAAGGTTGGCGTGCAGTCCTGCAAGGTATACGTCAAGCCCGAGGAAGACGCTGCTTATTACGTGATCAACAAAGTCTCCGGCAAGCTGGAGCTGTAACTTTTCCTGTCTTCTTTTCTCCTGCTGCAAAGCACTCCGCACCTGTTTTGCGGCAGGTTGTCCGTTCCCACACAAGGCTCCATTTTAAACCGTAAAAAAAGCTGCCCTGCATCCAAAAATGCAAGGCAGCTTTTCATTTTACATCAAACCATCTTTTCCAGAACGGATAATGCTGGATCACGGGGTCCGGGTCCGGGATCTCGAACACATAGCGCTCGGTAGCGTTGATCACGGTGGTCTTGCCGCGGGTGCACACGCGCGGCAGCTTTGCATCATAGTTCAGGTGCACATGGCCGTGCACGAACCACTGCGGCTCGTATTCATCCATCAGATCATTGAAGCACGCAAAGCCCTTGTGAGCATGATCCGTGCTGTCGTTCAGGCCAGCCGCCGGGGAGTGGGTGAGCAGCAGGTCGATGCCGCCCACATGATGGGCCTTGCGCCAGAGTTTGCGCACACGGCGGCGCATTTCCCTTTCCGTATACTGGAAGCTGTCCTCCCGGTTATTGTAGCGGATGCTGCCGCCCAGTCCCATAATGCGCAGGCCCTTCCACACATACACGCTGTCGTCCACACAAATGCATCCGCCAGGTTCATTTTCCCTGTAACTGCCGTCGTGGTTGCCGTGGACATACAAGATGGGCGCAGCCGTAAAGTTCGTAAGATATTCCAGATACTTCTGCGGCAGATCCCCGCAGGAAAGGATCAGGTCGATGCCTTCCAGATGTTCGCGGGTACCGTAGTCCCACAGTGCTTTAGAGGGCACATCCGAAATTGCAAGAATTTTCACATCGGTTTGCTCCGTTCTCTCTCGGCCTGAGGGCCGCTTATTTCACAAACCCTTTCAGGGTATTGAGGCCGTTGATCGCCATAAGCACATGCGTTTTTACATCCAGTTCATCGTAGTGCGGCAGCGCACCTTCCACGCATTCGTCCAGCCAGTCCATCTCCATCAATTCCTTGGGACTGTAGACCACGGCCTCCGGCGAGTGCAGCACATGCCCCTGCGCGTACAGGTCTTCCGGGAAGATGCGCAGGTCATCCTCGTGCAGCATCTTTTCCATCAGGTCCAGCAGCTGTAAAGTGCCTGCGGGCAGGTCTTTGCTGTAATCGATCTCCTCTGCGCCGCTGCGCATGCCCCACCAGTAATTCACCGCCCGGGCACCGGCAGCATCGCTGTCCCATGCACCGTCAAAAATGGAGCGGATGATCTCGATATAAAACGTATCCCACCGCCACACGGGCAGGCCCAGCGGCTGCAAACTGCCGTCCGGCATGCGGCGCACAAGGCCGTAGTCCCGGTGGGTGCCTTCCGGCTCGCGGTTATCCCGGGCATAGAAGATCTCCACATCCGGCCGGTCGGAGAAATCCAGCGGGTGTGCCGGGTCCGGCAGGCAGGCCCAGCGCAGCACCACCTTTGCGTCCGGGCGCACGGTCTTCAGGCCCTGCGCATAGGCGTTTACTGCCGCCGGGATGCCATACACCGGGTTTGCCGCCACATAGCCCACGCGGTCGGTCCTTGCCATCACGCCGGCCAGCATTCCCAGCAGATAGGTCACTTCATACGTGCGGGGATAGTAGGTGCGCACCAGCGGGTGCGGCGCGTTGAGCGAGCAGTTCAGGATGCGGGTCTTGGGGTGCTGGGCCGCCACCTTTAGGCAGGCGGTATGCATCCGGGCACTTGAGGTGAACACCACGTCGGCATTGTCGTGAGCCACATCCTCCAGCACCTGCTCCGCGTCCACCTCAGGCTCGATGTTCTCTTTGCGGGTGATGAATACCCGGTCCGGGAACGCCTGCTGCAGCGCTTCGATGCCCTTGTCGTGGGCACGCACCCATGCGCTGTTTTCGGCGTTGTGCTCGTGCAGGAACACCACCTTCAGCTCGCTGGGCTTTGTAAAGATGTTCAGCTTTGCCAGCAGCGGTTCGCCGGGGCCCTGCTTCGGCTCCAGCGAAAGGGCCACGGCCTGCGGCTCGGTGAGCACCTTCACCTCATCCCACAGCTTTTCCAGATTCTGCTTCATCTGGCTGGGCGTGCTCTCGCAGGCATCCGCGTAACGGTAGACCGACAGATACACCAGCATGGCATCGCCGGCAGTCAGATTCAGTCCGCCGCCGCCCAGAGCCAGAAACTGCTGGCGGAACATGGTATAGAAGGAGGAAAAGCTCAGCCGGTCATCATCCGTCCAGCTTTCACCGCTGGCCTTGCACACCAGCGTCTGCAATTTTGCGTAACCCCCCAGACGGGAGAAATGCACATCGTTGACCTTGGAGAGCTTGTAAAAATCCAGAAATTCGTAGTAGATACGGTTTTCCAGACTGTCGTTCCGTTCCGGGACGAGCCGCGTGACCGTGCCCGCGATTCTGACCGCATCAAAATACTTGAGCACCGATACCCGCTTGTTGCCTTCCTGCACATAGAATTTGTTCAGGAACTCGTAGGCGATGATAGGGGTGTGGATGCCCTCTTCCAGATGTGCATCGCAGAGGTTCGACCACTTGCCTGCAAACTCGGTGTCCGGCTCCAGCAGGGGCATAAAGTTCGGTGCAAAGGCGGTGTGACGGCCGCTGGTCTTTGTGCCGACGATGCTTTCCGCCGGGATCTCCACAAGGCCCAGTGGCTCCTGCGCCACGATGTTCACATTGACCAGAATATCGTCCAGCACCGCAAGATACGGCGACTGGCCACGCGCCACACAGGCACGGTAAGCACGCTGGCCGCTCTTCAGTGCGTTCTTGTAATCTTCCAGCATAGTTGCTCCTTTTTCTCAGCTGCAATGCGCTGCAGCCAGCTGCCGCAGCGTCCTTCTTTAGTATACCATGAAATTTGATTTTATGGGAGGATTTTCCGCACAAAAGAGTTGATTTATCCTGCAGTTTCAGGTACGATAATAGAAAGCAAACAATGATAGGAGCATTCTTTCCATGCAGACCGAACAGATCCCCGTACTCAAGGCCGACGAATATCCCGGCGGCATCTGGTATTACGAGCCGCATACATATCAGCCTTACCGTTACGTACTGGGCCGCGTTGGCACCCACCCGCTGGTATGCATTGGCATCAACCCCAGCACCGCCCAGCCCGGCGCACTGGACCCCACCTTGAAAAGTGTGGAGCGTCTTGCCGCCGCCAACGGCTTTGACAGCTGGATCATGTTCAACGTGTATCCCCAGCGCGCCACCGACCCTAACGATATGGACCGTGTGCCGGACCGCGCCCTGTGTGACGAAAACCTGCGCTGGCTCAAAGCCGTTCTGGCCCAGACCGAACCCACCATGTGGGCAGCGTGGGGCACGCTGATCGAAAAGCGGGACTATCTGCCCGGCCTGATGCGGGAGATGGTGGCCCTGACGCGGGAGCGGGAGATCCCGTGGGTCACCTTTGGCAGGCGCAGCAAAAAGGGCCACCCCCACCACCCGCTGTACCTGCGCAAGGATTCCACCCCGGAACCCTTTGATGTGGAAAATTATCTGGACACCTGCTTTTAATTTTTCAGGTGCCCGATGCGGAGGGATCTTTTTTGACCGCAGAACATTATCACGCCCTGCACAGCTGGATGGATGCCCACCCCACAGCCAAGCGCTGTGTGGTGGCACTGGACCGCTGGCTGCCGCTCATCCCTTTTGTATGTTATCCGGTGCTGCTCTGCCTGCTGAACGTCCGGCTGTTTCGGCTGCTGGGCAGTCAGCGTCAGGCCGCACTGGACCTCACCGCCGTCATTGCGCGGACGGTGTTCGTGCCGGGGCTTACCTTCTGGGGCGGCACCATCCTGCGGGACAGGCTGAACCTGCCGCGTCCCTATGAACAGCCCGGCTTTGAACCGCTGCGGCACAAGGAGACCCGGGGACACTCCTTCCCATCCCGCCACGCGCTGAGCGCTTCCGTGCTGGCCATGGTATGGATGTATTTCTACCCGAAGACGGGCTGGGCGATGGTGGGCATCACGGTGCTCATCTGTGTTGGCCGTGTGCTGACCGGCGTGCACCATATCCGCGATGTCGTGGGCGGAGCCGCGCTTGGCTTTGCTTTGGGCTTTGCGGGCATGTGGCTGCTGTAAAGCAGTGCTTTGCGGGCTTTGAAAAAAGAAAAAAGATTTTTGCATTTTTTGCTTGACAGAATGGGGCCTGTATGGTATTATACTTCTCGCAGCGTGTGCCGACACACAGCTGCCGCCATAATGGAACCCATGGGATTACAACGTGCGCCCGTAGCTCAGGTGGATAGAGCAACTGCCTTCTAAGCAGTGGGCCGGGGGTTCGAGTCCCTTCGGGCGCATCTATGTGGTGCCCATAGCGTAGTCGGTTAACGCGCCAGATTGTGGATCTGGAGACCGTGGGTTCGAGTCCCACTGGGCACCCCACCAAAAATCCGCTGATGCTTTGCATCGGCGGATTTTTTTATTTGGCGGGGTGCCCAGTGGGGCTCGAACAAGGCGGCTCTGACGCATCAGCGGCAGAGCAACCAACAGCCCAGTGGGCTGTTGGTTAGCCTGCGGATTCCAATCAGTAGGAATGTCTACCAAGGCAAATGCTGTGCTGATGCTTTGCATCGGCGGATTTTTTTATTTGGTGGGGTATCCCAGTGGGACTCGAACAGCACGCCATTATTTTCTGCTAAAAAAGCATGTGCAGAACACCTCTGGCCGGAACGGCTCCTGTGTGCTCTGCACATGCTTTTTATTGTTTGGTAACCACCCGAACGGTCAGCGCCTCATCTGCTGCAGGATCTGTGCGATCTCTGCGCTGGAATAGCCATCCTGCCGCAGTGCGGTGCTGATGCTGGTATCGCTCTTGCCCTGGCTGCGCATCAGCATGGCCATGTAGGGCACCGTTACATTCCGGGAGGTGTCACTGCCCAGACGGGTGGCAGTGCCCGTGCTGCGGCTGGCTGTACCGGAGGACGTACTGCCCGTGCCAGTGCCGCCAGTCTTACTGCCTGCTGCCGTGCTGCCAGCGCGGCTTGCTTTCTGCGCTGCATTGGACTTTTTCAGGTTCCACTCGCCCAGTGCGATGTTCAGCTTCTGGCTTGTGACATCGTTGTTGAATTTCTGCTGGTTGAGTTTGTCCTGATACTCCCGCTCGCTCGCCTCGTTCTCGTAGCGCTGCTGGTTCAGGCTGTCCTGATACTGACGCTCCTGCAGCTGCTGGTTCCACTGAGTGTCCGCACGGTCTGCCTCGTACTGACGGTTGCCGGAGTAGATGTTGTAGCCGGTATTCAGCAGACCGCTCAGCATGGAGCCAACGCCCGTGGTGCCGCTGAGAACGATCTGCACCGCATCGCCCAGCACACCCAGCACGGTCATCACATTGCTGAACACCTGCTGGCGGCGTGCTGCCTGCTGCTGTTCCTGCGCGGAGTAATAATCGTGCAGGGTGCCCAGCTGGCTCAGATAATCCTGATACGCGCCGTAGTCCTGCGCATAGGCGTTGTTGTATGCTTCGCCCTTCTGCTTCAGCTGGGTGTAGTAGTCCGAGAGCTTGTTGTTGTACTGTTGCTGGGCATCCTGTTCGCTGTTGTTCAGCTGATCCAGCTGGCTCACCAGCTCGTTGCCGCCGCTGGTATACGTATCCAGTGCCAGACTGTACAGCGTGGGGATGGCGCTGCTCAGCGCACCGATCTGCTGCTGATACGCCTGCTGGGCGGCGCTCGTGGCATAGCTGGAGCCATAACCGCCGGTCAGGGCTGCAGCCTGCGCCGCAGCATCTGCGCTGGCATTGTGGGCGTTCTGCAAATAGTTCTGCTCGTACTGGCGGTAGAGCGGATCCTTGGTGTAGCTGTACTGGAAGCTCTCACGCTGCAGCAGCTGGTTCAAAAGCTGGTCGATCCGCTCCTGATAGCTGCTCTGATAATCGCCCGGGCGGTTTGCCTGCCACTCCTTCAGCGCATCTGCGGCATCCGTCACGGTCTGGCTGGGCTTGTAGCTGGAATTTGCCAGCGCGTTTTCCACCTCCGAGCGGCTTTCCAGTCCTGCCGCCGAATAGCCGCTCTGCACGGCAGGCTGGCCGCTGCCCTCCGTCTGCGCCTGCACAACGGCAAGCGCTTCGTCCTTTTTCTTTCTGTTTGCCATATATGATCCTTTCCTTATAAATTCTGCAGTTTCGTGCGCATCTCGTCGGACATATTCTCAACGTCCAGATTGCTCAGCACATACTGCAGCTGTTCCTGCATCTGGTACAGGTAGCTGCGCAGGGCACGGGCATCCTCCGGGTCCATATTCTCGCTGAGCTTGGGCAGGCCGATCTTGTTAATGCCCATCACGCTTGCCATTCGTCACACCTCCCCGCCTGCAATGCCGCCCTTGGCAGCGGCCATTGTTTTTGCAATGCTGCGCAGGGTGATCTGTCCCCTGCCCTTCAAGCGCAGCCGCAGGGTGCCGTGCCTCCGGGGCACGAACGGCAGATCAAAGCTGCGCCGCTTGTCCTGTGCCGTCAGGCTTGCCACCGTCTCCCATGGGCCGCCGTCATAGCTGGCGGCCACCTCCACCGTACTGCTGCACTCGGCATCCAGCCGCAGCGTCAATCGGGAAAGATACCGGTCCTCGGCCCCGTCCAGCCCAATGTCACCAGTGGTCAGCTCAAAGTTCAGCTTTTCCTCCACACCGTCGGTGGCCTGCCAGTCCGCTTCGCGGCTGGGATCTGCGGCCCACAGTGCCTGCCCGTCCCACAGATAAAGCTGTCCGCCGGTGCTGGTCATCTCGTAGGAGCACACGTTTTCTTCGCTCCAGAGCGCGCGCTCGGTATCGTACACCAGCAGCCTTGCCGTATTTTCGCCTGCCGCCGTGCGGGCCACATGCAGGTAATAGCGACCATCCAGCGCACTGCCCACCGCGCTCTGCACATTGGCCAGTCGGCCCGAATCCAACGCGCCGGACACTTTTGTTGGAATGCTGCCGTCCCATGCCATCACACCGTCCGGCGAAAGATAATAGAGCGTCTCGTTCAGCACACACAGGCTGCGCGCCGCGTTTTTGGCAACGCCCCGGCAGCGCAGCGAGGTGAGCTGAAAATCCGAAGGCTTGGAGCCATAGAGCTTGTGCAGTGTGTTCTCCTTAAAGAACAGCGCATAGCCCATGCATGTGGCCGCGCCGGTAAACGCACCATCGCTGCCCACCGTCACTGCGTAGCTGTCTGCCGCAATGCCCCGGTAGGAAAACCAGTTGGTGGGGTCGCCTAAGCGGCAGGCATAGATCACGTTTTCCTTGCTGCTGCAGCCCCATACCCGGTTGTCGCACTCGGTAACGTAGTCCAGATCCGGCACGCGGCGTTCCATCCGCACCGGCGTGCTCACCGCAAAGCTGCGTGTCTCCTTGCCGTCCAAGCTGGTCCACTGGGCGCTCTCGGCGCTCTGCACCAGCGTGCCGTAAACATGATCTCCCTCCGGGCTTACCCGCACGCGCAGCCCGTTTTCCAGCACATCGTAAACTACCAGATCCCCGTCCAGCTTTGTCCACATGCCAGCCTGCTGTGCTGCCGTGCCCTGCACGGTCACGGTATCCCACTGGGCAAATAGCCTCTGCGCGCCCGCCGCTGTGATGCGGCAGTATTCCAGCGGCACTGCCGTCCAGCTGCCGGAGGATGCGCTGTACTCTTCCAGTGTGCTGGTGCTGGCCCATGGGTGCTCCTCGTCCTCCACCTTCAAAAAGAGCTGTCCGTCTGCAGGCTTCTCCGGTTCCTCCTTGCCGTAACCGCTCACCTCGTAGGCCTTGCCCGCGGCATCGCAGGGTGCAAACTGCACGCTCTGTCCCTCTGCCTGCCATACAGCTCCCAGTGCCGAAACACTCCCGTCCGCTGTATCAAAGGCTACCTTGTCCGGGAAGATCAGGATTTTTGTACCAATGCCCACCAGTGCCTTTTTGCCGTCGGTCACTGCCTCGGTGCAGGTCACCGGGTTCGCGCCGTCGGCATCCGGCGTGTAGATCAGATCCTTCCCACAGACGGTCAGCAGCCCGTTCAGGTGATACATGCCGTTCAGCCCGGTCAACTCCCTCAGCTTGCGGCGCGGCTTGCGGGTGCTCAGCGCCGGGAAATCTCGGGCAGAAAAATTCACGCCCGCGCTGTACTCCGCTTCCGAGCAGGCATAGGTCTCGTTCAGCCCGCCGAATACCCGCACAAGACTGCGGCTGTTCTGCAGCTTCGCTCTGTTTGCCAGAACCATGCTCTCACCTCCTTACCAGCGCCACTGGGCACCCGTCAGGGTCGGGTAGCTGCGCCGCAGCCACGCCGCCAGATCTGCCAGCAGACTGTTGTACTGGGCCTGCTCCCCGACGTAGCGGTCGGTCTCACCAAGGGCCGCATCGGTCATGGCACACAGATAATGCGGATACAGCGCATCAAAAGGTGCCGGTGCCAGCAGCACATCGTCGTCCTGCAGGCTGTCGTCCCATGCAAGGTCTGCGCCCACATCGTCGTATGCATCTGTGATGCTGTTTTTAAAAAAGCGTTCCCGCAGCATCGCGTCTGCTTCCTTCAGCCACGCCTGCCGGGTGGCCAGCGCAATGCGGCTGCCCGGGCGCAGCTCTTCGGCGCGTTCCAGCGCCTGTCCTACGGTCATATGTTCACTCTCCTTTTTATAAAGGCCCGGCCGGGCAGGCTCCCCAGCCGGGCTTTTTGTCTGTTTCGGGTTTACTGGGCGGCGTTCTCTGCCGCCGCAATGCGGGCGGCGGTCAGCTCATCCTGCATCTGGCTGTGCTCCAGCACCTCGGCCACTTCGGGCGGCACTTCCACCTCCACGCCGCGGCGGATCTTATAGTTCACACCGTTCACGCTCACGAACAGATCGCCCTTGTAGCGGCTGTTATCCTTGAACAGCCGGATGCGTACATTTTTCTTTTCAGCCATGGTTCACACCTCCTCAGTTGGCAGCAGCGGTGGCGGAATAGCTGGACGCACTTTCAATGCGCACCATGTACTGCTCCACCAGACGCTCTGCCGCACGCATGCCCTTCCAGCCCACGGAAGCGCGCTGGTTCAGCGGGTCGTCGCCGTAGCCCAGCTGCTTGACGATGTGCTCCAGACCGCCGCCTTCCAGCTCGGTCACACCGTAGGCGTGGGCACCCAGCACCAGCGTGCCGAACACAGCCAGACCGTCCGGGCAGGTGGAATCCTTCCAGATCTTGGCCTCGCTGGTCTCGATGAAGCGGATGTTACCCAGCTTGCCGATTTCGCCGCGGAACATGGTGTCCGGGTCGGCGTACTTGTGCACCTCAATGAACTCCTTGCTGGTCTTCAGGTCGTAGGCGGCGTAGGGGTGGATGATGGCAATGTAGCTGTCGCCGATGGGGTCGGCGTTCATCGCGCCCAGCTGTGCCGCCGCCTGAAAGAACAGCTTCGGGGTCAGGGTGCAGGTCTTGTCCAGTGCCTTGCGGCTGGCAACGGCAGTCTCGGTGCCGCCTGCGGCCAGCTTGGGCGCATAGATCACATTGGTGCCGCCCGCCAGCACATCGCGGGTAATGCTGTCCATGGTGCGGCCTGCCTGACTTGCCAGCACACGGGTGGCCTGCACCACATTGTTGTCAATGGCGGTCATCTGCAGCACGTCGGTCAGCGGAGTCCAGCCGCCGTACTGGTGCAGATCGCTGGTGATGGTGGTCACATTCAGTGCCTGACCGTTCGGGGTCACGCCCTCGGTCAGCGGAGTGGATGCCTTGGGCAGGCTGTCGTACTTGCGGAACTCAATGGTCTTGCCGCCGTTCTGGGGCACAGGGTAGTAGTCCGCAAACTGGTCGTGCACCAGACGCGGCTCTGCCTGATCGATGAGACGCTTCTCGTAGAAGGTCTTCATCTCTTTCGACATGGTAGCGGTGGTGTTCAGGTTTTCCGCAAACAGCTGGATGTTGAAATTCTTGTTCATGCTCATATTCCTTTCTCTTGTAAAATAGTCACAATTCGATCTGTGCTCCGTGGAGCACACGGCGTTCCAGTGCTTCTCGCTGGGCGCGGGTCATGCTGGCTACATCCGGGCGGACGGTAGCCGCGCCGCCGGGTCGGATGCCGTTTTCGGTGGGCCGTGCGGCCCGCTGCTGAATGCGTTCCACCACGCCCTGCTCCACAGCCTGCGCTGCAGTGCGCAGGTTTTCGTCGTAGTGGGCCAGACGGTACGCATCCCGCACCCTCATGCCGGGCAGCTGCATCAGGCGGCGCATCTCCGGGCTGCGCAGCTCGTTCTGCAGCTCAAAATCCGGCTGGCTGCGGCGCATGGCCGCTTCCTCTGCCGCCCAGCGGGCATGCAGGCTGTGCACAGCAGCCTGTGTGCTGCGGGCAAAGCTGGACAGCGGCGGCAGTTCTGGGCGCTGCACAGGCAGTTCCTGCCGGGGCTTTTCCGGCTGCAGCTCTACGGTTTTCTCTGCCGAAGCCTGCGGCACAGCGGGCGCTTCTTTTGCTTTGTCCGGCTTCATGGTGCCGGAGGCCACCGCCTGTCGGGTCTGCGCTTCGCTCAGGGCAGGGGGAGCGGCTTCTCCCTCTGCAAAGAGCTGTAGCATAAAGGCTCCCCACGGGTTGCGGCTCCCAGCGTCCACTTCGTGCCTTGAGCGGCACTCGTGTTCTGCTGGCCGCTGCCCCAGCCTCGGCTCCCTGTTTCCGCCGCAGGCGGCGGTCGCCTCCGCTGCAAACAGCTGCAGATCCATCATGCTCTCCTTTCCTCTGCGGCTCACATCTGCAAAGCGGACATTCTCCGGGTAGCGTTCGGCCAGCAGTGCAAAGCAGGCTTTGGCCAGCTCAAAGGCACCGCGCACCCATTCTTCGCAGGGCGCATCCACGCTCACTGCCAGACGCGGACCGTCCGGCTCATCAAAGGCTTCGCTGTGGGCGTTCTCTTCCCCGGCCAGCAGGTACACAAGGCCCTGCATCACGGTGCTGGCTCCTGCACAAACGATGTCCTGCCCGGCAGGCGCATAGCCTGCATGACCGGCAGCTTCCAGCCGGCAGCTCAGCCCGGCGGGGGTATCCATCTCGCTGTAACAAACTTTCATCATAAAATTCACCTCCTTTTTAATGGATGTCCATGGCACGTACAGCGGCGGCCACCGGCAGGGCATTGCCAAGGCCCGCCAGCTTTACCGCCTGCCCGTCCTTCTGCGCAGACGCACCGCCTGCACTGCGGGCCGGTTCGTCAGGCCCGGTGCCCTGCTGGGCGATCACCGCCGCCATCTGTGCCATCTGCTGCTGCATCCTAGCCAGCTGCTGGGCAAGGGTGCCGTTCTGCCGCACCCTCTGACGCACCTTCTCAATGCCTTCAAAGTCCATCATTTCCAGTGCCGCAAGGGCGGCATCGGCATTTTCCGGCTTGAAAAAGCCCAGCTGATAGCACTCCTTGGCCGTCTCGTTCTGGGAAAGACGGCTGAAGGTGCTCTTCTTGGCGGCGCTCACCACGATGTCAAAGATCGGCTCCCGGCTGCCCAGTTCCACGCCGCCCACGCTGCCGCCGGGCACCGCCCGCAGCGCCTGCGCCGAGAAGGGCACGAACCGGCTCTCGCCGCTTTCGCCCACGATGCGGAATACCCGCTGCTCGTCGTAGAACTGGCGTATCAGCTCGATGATGAGATAGCACTGCTTTGCAAAAGCACGGTAGGCGCTCTTGAGCATATCGCGGCTGAGTTTGCTGCCTGCCTCCTGCAAGGCCGCAATGGCGCTAGCTGCGGTCACACCTCCGGCAGTGCCGCCCTGCGTCATGTCCCGGTTGCCGCTGATCTCCTTCAGCTCTTCAATGCGGCTCTGGCGGTAACTCAGGCTGTTGCCCTGCAGGCCCGCCGTCTGCAGCGGACGGAAACTGTCGTCGTTGAGCCGTCCCACCACATGCACGATGTCCCGGCTGAAATCGGCCAGCTCTTCCTCGTTCACACCCGCCGTGTCGCTGAGCACATACCGCTGCTTTGCACTCAGCAGCACGTTCTCGTCCATGGCATGGTTCATCTTGTCAATGGCCGTCTGGCAGTCCTTCATCACATCGATGTAGCCAAAGCCCGCCGGGCTGTCCTCCTCCACGAACAGCGGGTCAAATACAAAGGGGTACTGCCCGTGGTCGTACAGGCCGCTTTCTGCCAGCGCCGGGTCGTTCTGGCTGGCGTACAGCACCACGCCGTTGCAGAACTTGCAGTAGTGCAGCACCATGCGCCCCGTTTCATCCGGGCGTTTGTAGTACCAGTCCACCACCACGCTCTTGGAGCTGGTGTCCTGCCCTTCATCGTGGATGTACCGGGGCACGTCCAGCACGCTGGCGGTGTGTCCTGCCAGCTGCGGGTACTGCGCGCACAGCCGGGCCGTGTCCTCAAGGCTCAGGCTGAAAAAGTCCGGCGATGCCTGAATATCCGCCACGCCCGGCTCCCAGTAGAGCATCAGCAGGTTCACGCTGCGCACCGCAATGTCGCCAATGCCGCCGCGCATTGCAGGGTCCCAGAAGATACCGGTCACGCCGGTGCCCTGTTTGAGCTTGCGCCACCAGCAGTCGCTGTACACCTGCTCGTAGTCGGCCTGTTCCAGCACCACCGGCAAAACGCTGGAAAGTGCCCGTGCGGTGTCCTCGTCATCTGCCTCTCGGGGCAGCACGTTCGGTTCCGGGTAGTTGTCCATGGCATCGGCGTGCTTGTTGGCAATGCTGTTGAACAGCCACCCGCTGGAAGGCTGGGCCTTGCCGGGCATCATGGGGTTCTGGTAGTTCTTCCAATGGCCCATGCGGAACCACAGCTCGTTATCCACAATACGCTTGTCCAGCGCGGCCTTGCCCGCCTTGTACCGCTGCAAGGTCTGCATGGCCTCGGCCACCTGTGCTTCACCCACGGGCAAAGCTTCGTTCTCGTAATCGTCCATTGCGTTTCTCCTTTAAATTCTGTAAAATCTTGCCCGCTTGTGCAGGTTCAGCGGGTCGTCGGGCATGGGCGGCGCAGCACAGCGCACCGGCGGGCTGATAGGGTTCTCCATCAGCACATAGCGGCACTCGTCGTAAATGTGATCCTCCTGCCGGGTGTCGATGTCCTCCACGTTGCTTTCGTCGTACACAAGGTTCGGGATCGTGCGGATAAAGTGCTTGCAGGTATTGAACACCTGAAACATCGGCCTGCCGTCCGCATCAAAATTCAGCCGGTAGTGGAACTGCATCTTGCCCGCAAGCCGGGTGTTGTCGCCGGGGGACCAGCGCAGGAAGTTTGGGCTGCGCTCCATCATAGCGGCAATGCTCTCGCCGCGGCTCTCATCAAAGATGGCCGGATCGGCAATGCCGTGGATCACCCTGCCGCGCAAAAGCGGGTCGTTCTGCTCTGCCTCCCGGATGCGCCGGGCCTGTTCCACCGGGTCGATGCGCAGGCCCTCGTTCGGCCTGCCGGTGCAGCCGTACAGCTCCTTGATGCGGTACAGCCGCCCCTCCTCGTCCGCTGCGTACCACCCCACCGAGAACGGCTTGGAAAAGCCAAAATCGAACCCGCGGTAGATCTGCCAGTGCTTCGGGATGGTGAACGGTGCGATCACATGGGTCCAGCGCTGGTCTTCGTAGTGGGCCGGGTCGTTGCGCCATTCGGTAAACACCTGCCCGGAAAAGCTGTCCCAGCTGCCGTAGAGCAGCGCCTGCTTTTCCGCTTCCGGCATACTGGCAAGGCTTGCAAGGTAGCCGGGGTCGTTTGCCAGCAGGGCGGGGTTATCAAAAATACTGGAAGGGATGAACACCCGCGCCCGCTGCAGCTTCTGTTCGGTGCCGTCCGGCAGCTTTACCGTGTATTCTTCGGTGATAGGCGTGCCGGGCGGTGCGGGCGTGATGAACCGTGCCTTCACCCACCCGTGGCCGATGCC
>NZ_FMFG01000035.1:0-1164 GCF_900066275.1 uncultured Faecalibacterium sp.
TTTTTAAGAAATATTACAATTTCAAAAGGAAGGGTAACAATAATCTTCGTTGGCAAGAGAGAATCAAGAGGATACCAAATGTTCCAAGAGAACGTTTGAAAGGTCAAGCGAACAAGGGCGCAGGGCGAATGCCTTGGCACTGGGAGCCGATGAAAGACGTGATAAGCTGCGATAAGCTTCGGGGAGCTGCAAATAAGCATTGATCCGGAGATTTCTGAATGAGGAAACTCACCTGGGTTCATACTCAGGTACGTTATACTGAACTTCAAAATAGGTATATCGAGGGAACCGCCTGAACTGAAACATCTAAGTAGGGCGAGGAAGAGACATCAAACGAGATTCCGTAAGTAGTGGCGAGCGAACGCGGAAGAGGGCAAACCGAGAGTAGACCTGGTCGGAATACGGGGGGACCACCCTCCAACCCTAAATACTACCCAGTGACCGATAGCGTATAGTACTGTGAAGGAAAGGTGAAAAGCACCCCGGGAGGGGAGTGAAAAAGAACCTGAAACCCTGTGCCTACAAGCACCTAGAGCGCGTCAATGCGTGATAGGGTACTTTTTGTAGAACGGTCCGGCGAGCGATTGTATGCAGCAAGGTTAAGGACTTAAGGTCTGGAGCCGAAGCGAAAGCGAGTTTGAAAAGGGCGTTAAGTTGCATATAATGGGCCCGAAACCGGGTGACCTACCCATGGTCAGGTTGAAGTGGAAGTAAAATTCCATGGAGGACCGAACCGACCTCCGTTGAAAAGGCGGCGGATGAACTGTGGGTAGCGGAGAAATTCCAATCGAACCCGGAGATAGCTGGTTCTCCCCGAAATAGTTTTAGGACTAGCCTCAAGTTAGATACCTGGAGGTAAAGCACTGAATAGCCTAGCGGCCGAGAGGTTAGCGAAGCTTATCAAACTCAGAATGCCAGAGTATTGATGCTTGGGAGTCAGACAGTGTCAGATAAATGTCATTGTCAAAAGGGAAACAGCCCAGATCTACAGCTAAGGTCCCAAAGTCAGGTTAAGTGGAAAACGATGTGAAGATACGTAGACAACCAGGATGTTGGCTCAGAAGCAGCCACTCATTCAAAGAGTGCGTAATAGCTCACTGGTCGAGCGTCTTTGCGCGGAGAATTTAACGGGGCTAAACCTGACACCGAAGCTTAGGCAGCATG
>NZ_FMFG01000035.1:1424-26152 GCF_900066275.1 uncultured Faecalibacterium sp.
TTACATGCTGGGTAGGGGAGCGTTGTATACGCGGTGAAACAGTAGCGCAAGCGGCTGTGGAGTGTATAGAAGTGAGAATGCCGGAATGAGTAGCGCGAATGCAGTGAGAATCTGCATGGCCGAAAGCCTCAGGTTTCTGGAGGAAGGTTCGTCCGCTCCAGGTTAGTCGGGAGCTAAGGTGAGGCCTAACGGCGTAGCCGATGCACAGACGGTAGAGATTCCGTCACCACCAAAAGAGTTAAACACAGGGACACATATGAAGTCTCGGAGCCGGGTGTTGGTTCCGGTAGCGATCGAGGGAAATTAGTACCGAAGTCCGGGATGGAAGATGGCGAGAAAAGCTGTGTGTATTTCTGCGGTGCCCGTACCGCAAACCGACACAGGTAGGTAGGAAGAAGATTCTAAGGCCAACGGGAGAAGGGTTGTTAAGGAACTCGGCAAATTGACCCCGTAACTTCGGGAGAAGGGGTGCTGCAGCAATGCAGCCGCAGAGAATCGGCCCAAGCAACTGTTTACCAAAAACACAGGTTTGTGCTAAATCGAAAGATGACGTATACGAGCTGACGCCTGCCCGGTGCTGGAAGGTTAAGAGGAGATGTGCAAGCATTGAATCGAAGCCCCAGTGAACGGCGGCCGTAACTATAACGGTCCTAAGGTAGCGAAATTCCTTGTCAGGTAAGTTCTGACCCGCATGAAAGGCGTAATGATTTGGGCACTGTCTCAACAGCCCGCCCGGCGAAATTGTAGTACCGGTGAAGATGCCGGTTACCCGCGACAAGACGGAAAGACCCCATGGAGCTTTACTGTAGCCTAATATTGGGTTTCGATGTTGCATGCACAGGATAGATGGGACACAGGGAAGCAGGTGCTTTGGCGCTTGTGGAGTGGCCGTTGGGATACCATCCTTGCGATATTGGAATTCTAACCTGCGCCTTTGAATCAAGGCGGGGGACATTGTTAGGTGGGCAGTTTGACTGGGGCGGTCGCCTCCTAAAGAGTAACGGAGGCGTTCAAAGGTTCGCTCAGCTTGAACGGAAATCAAGCAAAAGAGTGCAAACGCAGAAGCGAGCCTAACTGCGAGACTGACGGGTCGAGCAGTAACGAAAGTTGGAGTTAGTGATCCGGTGGTATGTGAGTGGAAATGCCATCGCTCAACGGATAAAAGTTACCCTGGGGATAACAGGCTGATCTCCCCCAAGAGTCCACATCGACGGGGAGGTTTGGCACCTCGATGTCGGCTCATCGCATCCTGGGGCTGTATTCGGTCCCAAGGGTTTGGCTGTTCGCCAATTAAAGCGGTACGCGAGCTGGGTTCAGAACGTCGTGAGACAGTTCGGTCCCTATCTGTCGTGGGCGCAGGATATTTGATGGGAGCTGTTCCTAGTACGAGAGGACCGGAGCGGACGTACCTCTGGCGCACCAGTTGTTCTGCCAAGAGCATAGCTGGGCAACTATGTACGGATCGGATAAACGCTGAAAGCATCTAAGCGTGAAGCCGACCCAAAGATAAGATATCCCATTGTTTCAAACAAGTAAGACCCCTTGAAGACTACAAGGTTGATAGGCACGATGTGTAAGTGGAGTGATCCATTCAGCAAGCGTGTACTAATAGGTCGAGGGCTTGACCACAATTCGCTTGAGACTCTGAGAGTCAACGAAAAAATGTAAGCAGTGATTATTCAGTTTTGAAGGCACGTCCTTCTACAAATACTGGACAAAGTACGACAAACATGTTATACTGGTTCAGTCAGATCGGTCGGTGTCGATGACGGTGAGGTTCCACCTGTTCCCATTCCGAACACAGAAGTTAAGCTCACTTGTGCCGAAGATAGTTCGCTGGAAACGGCGCGTGAAAATAGGTAGTCGCCGACTTGAACAAAAACGCTTCAGAAGAAATTCTGAAGCGTTTTTCTTTTGTCTTGAAACTGTTTTAGGAGAAAACAGAAAGGCAGGTATGCTTTGAAAATGATGTGAGCATTGAAGATGAAACAGACTGGAAGAGAAGGGCGCAATTTCATGCAGAGTGAAGCGAAAAGTTTTATGATGTGTTTGTGCTTTATCTATTGAACAAACAAAAACCTTAAATGAATTCATGGTGGCTCGGCTGTTCTGACCTTTTGGCACGACCGGGCCGCTTTATTGTAATAAAACCTTGACTCTTCAGTCGTTGTAGGGTTTACTATCTATAACGGAAAGGAGCTGCCCGGTCTGGCAGTGTAAGCTCTGTACATTCGGCAGAGAAGAGGGAAGCCGGGCAGAAAACATTATGGAAAAAAATCTGACCAGCGGAAGTGTGTTGAAAAGCATTTTGTTTTTTTCACTGCCCTATCTGCTTTCGTACTTTTTGCAGACGCTGTACGGCATGGCGGATCTGTTCATCATCGGGCAGTTTGAAGGTGTGGCCAGCACAACGGCGGTGTCCATTGGCAGTCAGGTGATGCATATGATCACTGTGATGATCGTGGGCCTTGCCATGGGAGCAACGGTCACTATTGGCCGGGCCGTGGGCGCAGAGAACAAACCTCGTGCGGCCCGGCTCATTGGCAACATAGTCACGCTGTTTATGGCAGGATCTGTGGTACTGGCAGCTGTGCTGGTAGGGCTTGTGAATCCGATCGTACGCATTGTCTCCACACCGGAGCAGGCCGTGGCGGCCACTCGTACCTACCTGATCATCTGCTTTATCGGCGTTCCATGCATCACGGCGTATAATATCATGGCATCGATCTTCCGCGGGCTGGGCGATTCCAAAAGCCCGATGTACTTTATTGCGGTGGCCTGTGCAAGCAACATTGCGCTGGATTATCTGTTCATGGGCGCGCTGCATCTTGGCCCTGCCGGTGCAGCGCTGGGTACCACTCTTTCTCAGCTGGTCAGCGTGATCATCTCGCTGGTCGTGATCCTGCGCCGTAAGAGCGGCATCCACCTTTCGGGTGCGGACTTCAAGCCGGAACGCAGTGCACTTGGCGAGATCCTTTCCATTGGCATACCGGTGATGATGCAGGACGGCTTTATTCAGGTATCTTTTATGATCATCACCATCATTGCCAACCACCGAGGCCTGACCGATGCCGCCGCCGTGGGCATCGTGGAAAAGATCATCAGCTTTTTGTTCCTGGTGCCCAGCTCCATGCTGTCCACTGTATCGGCACTGGGCGCGCAGAACATCGGTGCCGGCAAGCACGACCGTGTGGATGCCATTCTGCGCTACGCCATCGGCATTGGCCTGACCTTTGGACTGATCGTGGCAGTAGCAGTGCAGTTCATTGCACCGTCGGTGGTGCGGCCCTTCACCTCGGACGAGGCTGTGGTGCTGGCCGGTGCATCTTACATCCGGGGTTATATTTTTGACTGCCTGTTTGCAGGCGTGCAGTTCAGCTTCAGCGGCTATTTCTGCGCCTATGGCAAGTCCGGGCTGTCCTTCCTGCATAACACGCTGTCCATTCTGCTGGTGCGCGTGCCGGGTGCCTACCTCGCATCCAAGTTTTTCCCGCAGACGCTGCTGCCCATGGGTCTTGCTTCGGCCTGCGGTTCGCTGTTCTCCATTCTGGTGTGCGTGATCGCTTACCACTGGCTCAAGCGGCAGCAGAAAGCGGTGCTGCATGGCTGAGCGGGAACCGTTCCAAATCGGTGAGATGGCATAGACGTACCGCCTGAGTGTGGGCGCGCTGCGCCACTATGAGCTGCTGTCAAGCGTACAGCAGCTTTTTTGTTGCACAAAAACCGGCCCTGCGGTACAATAGACCTGTTATTTATTATGCAGGAAAGAAGAGAGAACAGATGCGAGACCACCATATCGACCTGTGCGGCCAGATCGATTTTACCCGTACCGAGGCAATGCCCCTGCTGGCGCGGGATGCACATTTCAGCTTTGCGTGCAATGGCTGCGGCGACTGCTGCCGTGGCAGAGAGGACATTGTACTTTCAGGCTTTGACCTGTGGCGCATTGCAGCCCGGCTGCGCCTGCCGCCGCAGATCGTGGCGCGGGGATATTGCCGGGCCAGCATTGGCACGGTGAGCCATTTGCCGGTGCTGCGTCTGGCCCCGGTGAAGGAGAACCGGAACAACTGTCCCTTCCTTACGGGAGACCACTGCGCCATCCACGATGCCGAACCGCTGGTGTGTGCTCTGTACCCGCTGGCGCAGGAGATCAGCAGGAAAGGACAGGTGAGCTATTTTCTGCAGCCAACCGGCTGCGGCGGGCAGGTGATCGAGGCAAGGGTGGAGGACTATCTTGCTTGTTACGATGTCCCGGCCCGGGAACAGACCGATGTGCGCTGGGCGCAGACCTGCATGACACTGGAAGACACGGTGGAACAGCTGGGTGCGCAGCTCAGCCCGGTGCTGGTGCGCCGGATGCAGGACAAGCTTTGGCAGGCGCTGTATTTTGGCTACGACTATGCCGCACCGTTCTTGCCGCAGCTGGAGAAAAACCTGCACTGGCTGGATGCTGAATTTGCAAAACTGACGGAATATCAGCAAAAACGGAATAACGCATCAAAATAATCGATCGATATATTTGATGCAATCGATAATAAAGGCCGTTTTAGGGCAAAAGTGAGTTGTTTTACCGTGAAATGTGTGATATACTTCACGAGTGTAAAGCGAGACTGTACGAGCCTTGCATACAAAACATAGCTTTCCGGTGCGGTACCTGTAGGCCGCACACGCAAAGAGATAGAGGAGATAAACATTATGCGTAAAATCACTCGTCGTTCGTTTCTGGCTGCTGCCGCTGCCTGCGGCGCAGCTGCTGCCCTGACTGCCTGCGGCGGTTCTTCTGCATCTTCTGCAGCTGCTTCTTCCGCTGCGCCTGCATCCTCCGCTGCTGCTTCTGCTGCAGCCGATGGCCAGAAGTTCACGATCGGCATCTGCCAGTTGGTGCAGCATGCCGCTCTGGATGCCGCTACGCAGGGCTTTGAGGATGCTCTGACTGCTTCCTTCGGCGAGAACGTCACCTTCGATTTCCAGAATGCACAGGGCGATTCCGCTACCTGCGCTACCATCACCAACGGCTTCGTTTCCTCTGGTGTGGATCTGATCATGGCCAATGCTACGCCCGCTCTGCAGGCTGCACAGTCTGCTACCGACAGCATTCCGGTGCTGGGCACCTCTGTTACCGAGTACGGTGTGGCTCTGGGCCTGACCGATTTCGACGGCACCGTGGGCGGCAACATTTCCGGCACCTCTGATTTGGCCCCGCTGGATCAGCAGGCTGAGATGATCGTGGAGTGGATGCCGGAGGCCAAGAAGGTTGGCCTGCTGTACTGCTCTGCTGAGGCAAACAGCCAGTATCAGGTGGATGAGGTCCAGAAGTATCTGGAGGAAAAGGGTGTCACCGCTACCCAGTACGCTTTCTCTGATTCCAACGACCTGTCCTCTGTCTGCCAGAAGGCTGCCGACGAGAACGACGCACTGTATGTGCCCACCGATAACACTGTTGCTGCAAACACCGGCATTGTGGACGGCATCTGCCGCCCGGCCAAGAAGCCCGTGTTTGCTGGCGAAGAGGGCATCTGCGCCGGCTGCGGCGTGGCTACCCTTTCCATCAGCTACTACGATCTGGGCTACACCACTGGTGAGATGGCAGTGAAGATCCTGAACGGCGAGGCTGATATCTCCACCATGCCCATCGAGTACACCGATGTGACCAAGAAGTACAACAAGACTATCTGCGACGATCTGGGCCTGACCGTTCCCGACGGCTACGAGGAGATCGAGGGCTAAAATACTCCGGGAAACCAAACAGAAAATCAGCGGAGAAGGGTAAAAAGTGCTCTTCTCCGCTTTCCCGTATCAAACGGGAAGTAAAAAAGTGTAACGTTTAGGAGGAATTGTTTTGGAAATCATTGCAAGACTGGCAAACCTGCCGGGCGCTTTGCCGGGTGCCTGTGCACAGGGCCTTATCTGGGGTATCATGGCCATTGGCGTGTACCTGACCTACCGTATTCTGGATGTGGCCGATCTGACCGTGGACGGCTCCTTTGGCACCGGCGGTGCAGTGTGCGTCATGTGCCTGCTGTCCGGCCAGAACGTCTGGGTCTCCCTGCTCATGGCGCTGCTGGCAGGCCTGCTGTCCGGCTTCGTCACCGGTGTCCTGCACACATTTATGGGCATTCCGGCCATCCTTGCCGGCATCCTGACTCAGCTTTCGCTGTATTCCATTAACCTCAAAATCATGGGCAAGGCCAATCAGGCCATCAACGTGGACAAGTACAATCTGCTGATCTCCCTGCGCTGGGTCAAGGAGTTCGCTCTCCACAACCCTATCGTTATGATCATCATTGTCACAGCGGTGCTGATCGGCATTCTGTACTGGTTCTTCGGCACCGAGCTGGGCTGTGCCATCCGTGCCACCGGCTCTAACCCCGCCATGTCCCGTGCGCAGGGCATCAACACTAACTTCAATATCGTGCTGGGTCTGGCTGTGTCCAACGGTCTGGTGGCGCTGTCTGGCGCTCTGCTGAGCCAGTATCAGGGCTTTGCAGATGTCGGCATGGGCCGTGGCGCGATCGTCATTGGTCTGGCTGCTGTCATCATTGGCGAGGCTCTGTTCAGCCGCATCTTCCACAACTTTGCACTCAAGATGGTTTCTGTCTCTCTAGGTGCCATCATCTACTACATTGTCATTCAGCTGGTGCTGACTCTGGGTTTCGATGCCAACCTGCTCAAGCTGCTGAGCGCTTCTGTGGTGGCTGTTTTCCTTGCCGTGCCGTACTGGAAGGGCAAGTACTTCTCGAAGCCGGTGAAGAAGGCAAAGGAGGATGCAAAAAATGCTTGAGATCCAGAATGTTTCCAAGACCTTTAACGCTGGCACGGTCAACCAGAAAACTGCCCTGAACGGCCTGAACCTGAAGCTGAACGAGGGCGATTTCGTTACCGTGATCGGCGGCAACGGTGCAGGCAAATCCACCATGCTGAACGCAGTTGCCGGTGTGTGGCCGGTGGACGAAGGCAAGATCATTATTGACGGTGTGGATGTGACCCGCCTGAGCGAGCATCAGCGTGCCGCTTACATCGGCCGCGTGTTTCAGGACCCCATGACCGGCACTGCTGCCACCATGCAGATCGAAGAGAACCTTGCCCTGGCTGCACGCCGCGGCAAGCCCCGCACCCTGCGCATTGGCATTACCAAGGCAGAGCGCGAGCAGTACCGTGAACTGCTCAAGACGCTGGATCTGGGTCTGGAAGACCGCCTGACGGCCCGTGTGGGCCTGCTTTCCGGCGGCCAGCGTCAGGCACTGACCCTGCTGATGGCTACCATGAACAAGCCCAAGCTCCTGCTGCTGGACGAGCACACCGCTGCGCTGGACCCCAAGACCGCGCTCAAGGTGCTGACCCTCTCGGCCAAAATCGTGGAGGAAAACCATCTCACCACCATGATGATCACCCACAACATGAAGGATGCCATTAAGTATGGCAACCGCCTGATCATGATGTACGAAGGCCATATCATCTATGATGTTTCCGGTGAGGAAAAGAAGAACCTGCACGTCTCCGACCTGCTGGCAAAGTTCCAGATCGCCAGCGGCGGCGAGTTTGCAAATGACCGCATGATTCTGTCCTGATAAATTACAAGGTTAAAATGCAAAGCGCCTGTCCCGGAAAAAACCGGGACGGGCGCTTTTTATGTATGTTTACCAATTCAAGAGCAAGGCACAATCATCAATCTTTTTTGTCAATCGGGGAAATAATCGCTGTCGATACGTTTGATATAATAGGTCTTCTCAACGGATACACCAATACTGTATTCGATCATCAAAGTGGTCAGTTTTTGCCCGTCTACAAGAATGATATGCTGTGCATTGGCAAAATCTTTAGCACCTTGAGAAAATTTGGCTGTTGTAATGAATAGCCCTTTCTCAATCTTCGGCGGTCCCATCATAGCTCCAGCAAATTTTTGTAATTCCGGTTTCCCAATCGTAGTGCTGGGATCCCAGCGTTTTGCCTGAATATAAATCAAGTTAAATCCAAGTTTGTCCTCATGAATGATGCCGTCAACACCGCCGTCTCCGCTGTACTTTGTAACAAAACCATCGCCATAATCCATGGCTTTCATTAAATCAACAACCAACTGTTCAAAGAATGCCGGAGACTGCTGCATAACCTCGGAAAGTAAATCATCTGCAAGCTGCTCGTTGATAAGGGAATAAGTGCGCTCCAGAGTTTCCTGCGGAGTATCTGACACAGTTGAAGAAGGTGTTCCGTCCAAAGCAGAAGGAGTTGCTATAGAAGCTCCACTTACAAATGCAGAGAAGGCAGGATACCTGTTCTTGAGAAGATCATTTGTAATTTGAACACCACTTGCTAATAGGTTCAGGCCTTCTTTCGTAATAATATAGATGCCGCGTCGTGGAGAATCAATCAAACCTGCCTTTTTTAGATAAGTTTTTGCCCAGTTGACGCGATTATCAAAGGTGGGCTGGCGTTGGCTTGGAAGCCGCTCGGCAAGTTCTTCTGTGGTTAATTGAAGCTTTTGAGAGATGATTTTCTTTACATCTTTTGAAGAATGCGGGGCACCGTCCTGAATCGCAAAGAGGAACAGCGAGTAAAGTTCATTATATTTTGGAATAGCCATTTTTTCAAACCTCACACCTTGGAAAAGCTCAGCACGCATTCGCAATGCCGTGTTCTTGGAAACAGATCCACCGGCTGCACCTTCTCTGCGTGATATCCATTTTGTTCCAGCCATGCAGCATCTCTTGCGGCGGTGGCGGGGTTGCAGCTGACGTAGACCACCCGGCGGGGAGACATGCGCACGACAGCGGAAAGGGTGGCTTCGTCGCAGCCCTTGCGGGGAGGGTCGAGCATTACGATATCCGGGTGAAGGCCCTCAGCGGCAAGGCGGGTGGCGGCCTGACCGGCATCTGCGCAGAAAAATCGGCTCTTTGCGGCCACATCTGCACCCATGCGGGCAGCGTTAGCCTTGGCACTTTCAATGGCTTCCGGTACGATCTCCACACCGATCAGCTCACGGCAGTGCGCTGCCATGGAAAGACCAATGGTGCCCATGCCGCAGTAGAGGTCCAGCAGCAGGTCGTCCGGGGTAAGCTGAGCATACTGGGCGGCAATGCCGTAAAGCTGCTCAGCAGCAAGGGTATTGACCTGATAGAAGGAAAGCGGGCCAAGCTGCACCGGAACACCGCACAGGGTGTCTTCAATATACCCCTGCCCATACAGGGTGTGGGTCTCGGTGCCAAGAATTACGTTGGTGTTTTTAGCATTTACGTTCAGCAGGATCGTGGTGATCTCTGCAAATTGAGCTTTCAGCCGGGTGCAAAGCTCTTCAGCGGAGGGCAGCTTGGCACGGGTGCAGACAAGGCAGACCATGATCTGGCCACTGTGAGCGCCGCGCCGCAGAAAGATATGACGCACAAGGCCCCTGCCGGTCTCCTCGCTGTACGGCTGGATGCCCTTTTCTGCAAAAAAAGCGCACAATGCGTTGCCGATCTCATTCAGCACACCGGGCTGCAGGCGGCAGTCCGGGCAGGGGACGATGCGGTGGGTGCGCCCGGCGTAGAAGCCGATACAGGGCTTACCGCTTTTGTCCACGCCCACCGGGAACTGCACCTTATTGCGGTAGCGGTTCACTTCCAGCGAACCCACAATGGGCAGAACAGGCACATCCAATCCTCCGATGCGGGCAAAGGCATCTGCAACATTCTCCTGCTTGGCGCGCAGCTCGGCAGCATAGTCCAGATGCCGCAGGCTGCAGCCGCCGCAGGGGCCTGCCACGGCACAATCCACCGGGATACGGTCCGGCGAAGGAGTGAGCACCTCGTCCAGAATACCGAAGGCGTAGCGCTTGCAGTCCTTAACGATGCGCACCCGGGCTTCGTCGCCGGGGGCGGCACCGGGAATAAACACGGCCTCACCGTCTGGGCTGTGTGCTACGCCGCTGCCATCGCTGGAAAGACGCTCTACGCGCAGGGTGAGAACTTGATTTTTCTGTAAGGGCATGAAGGGTCTCCTTTACTGGTGGTCAGGGCCGTCGGCGGGAGCATCAGCCTGCGCCGCAAAATACTTGCTGGGCGGCACGCCCTTGGCGCGCTTGAATACCCGCGAGAAATAGAACTGGTCAAAGAAGCCTACCGACACCGCGACCTCGGCAATGGAAAGGTTGCCTGCGCGCAGCAGCTTGCAGGCTTCGTTGATGCGGTATTCGGTAAGATAATCGATGGGGCTTTTGCCTACGTTCAGCATGAACACGCGGTACAGGTGACTGCGGGAGACACCTACGCTTTTTGCCACATCATCAATGGAAATATCGTGTGAATAATTGAACTGGATGTACTTGATGGCGTTGAGCACATACTGGCTGGAAGAGGAAGCCGTGTGCGGTTTGCCAGCGCTGGTCTCCTTCATCAGAGAAGCGATGAAGAGATAAAGGTAGCCCACCATGGCGGCTTCATCCTGCGGCTGCAGCCCGCGGGAGGAATAAATGTTGGCCAGAGCGGCACGCATCCCATCGGGGTCGTGGGTGTGATGCACCGGCGAGTCGTCGGTGAAGGGGAGCTGCGCGGCTAGTTTGTGGGCACACGCACCGTTGAAGCCTACCCAGCTGTACTCCCAAGGCTGCTGCTCATCGGCAGTATACCGGATCAGCTGGCTTGGCCGGGCAAAAAACAGCTGGCCCTGGCTCACTTCCCAGGTGCGTCCGCCCACCTCGAATACGCCCTTGCCGGAAAGTACCAGATGGATCAGGTAATGGTCGCGGATACCCGGCCCCCATGTTTGGCCCGGAGCACAGCGTTCGATGCCGCAATTGAAGATGGAAAGCTCAATATTATTGGTATAATTTTGTTTGAAGGATTGCTTATATACATCTGCCATAGCCGCGTTTCCTCCGCTCTGTCACGTTGTGGGCAGCTTTGTGCCCGATCTTTGGTATAGTATACCACACATCTGCCCGCAAATTCAACAAAAGTACATCTTATTCTTTGAACTGGGTGCCAAAATTCGCGTTTTTTCAGCGTTGGAAATTGAAAAAAGCGGTTGGATGC
Organism: uncultured Faecalibacterium sp.; assembly: GCF_900066275.1. Classification (NCBI taxonomy): domain Bacteria; kingdom Bacillati; phylum Bacillota; class Clostridia; order Eubacteriales; family Oscillospiraceae; genus Faecalibacterium; species uncultured Faecalibacterium sp. Next base: position 12,428 of record NZ_FMFG01000035.1, read on the forward strand.
ATTACAATAGACGTAACATACCCATCTATCCCAAAGCAGCATATTGAGGGAGGAATCGTTATGGCAAACAGTGCGCAGCTCCGAAATGAGATCGCGGCGGGCAAATGGGACGATAAGCTCCGGGCACTGTATGGCGATGCGGCGCAGGAGATCTGTCGGCAGCGGGCACGCTACTATGCTGCGCTGGAACAGTTTGAGCTGTACTTTGGGCCGGGCAGGCAGGTGCAGGTTTATTCGGCACCGGGCCGCGCAGAGCTGGGCGGTAACCACACCGACCACCAGCACGGTTATGGCCTTGCGGCGGCTGTCACGCTGGATCTTGTGGCCGTGGCTGCGCACAATACAGACGGCTACGTGCGGGTCAAATCCCGCGGGTTCAACAAGCTGGATGTGATCGACCTGACCGTGGAGGGGCCGCAGGAAGGGGAGAGCACCCACTCGGCCAGCCTGATCCGCGGCATTGCCGAGGGCTTCCGCGCGGCAGGCAAAGCGGTGGGCGGCTTTGATGCATACACGGCCAGTGATGTGCTGCGCGGCAGCGGCCTTTCCAGCTCTGCTGCCTTTGAAATGGGCATGGCTGCCATCTGGAACGGAGAATATGGCTGCGGTCTGGCCCCGGCGGAGCTGGCAAAGATCTGTCAGTATGCGGAGAATACCTATTTTGGCAAGCCCAGCGGCCTGCTGGATCAGCTGACCAGCGCAGTGGGCGGCATTATCTTTGCGGATTTTGCAGATCCCCAGCAGCCGGTTCTGGAAAAGATCCACGCCGACGGCCTGCTGCCGCCGGGCATGAGCCTGTGCGTTACCGATACGCGCGGCAGCCACAGCGAATTGACCGGTGAGTTTGCAGCCATCCGGCAGGAGATGGAGCAGATCGCAGCGTTTCTTGGCAAAAAGGTGCTGGGACAGGTGACGGAGAGCGCATTCTGGGCAGCACTGCCTGCGCTGCGCAAAGCCTGCGGCGACCGCGCGGTGCTGCGCGCCATCCACTATTTTGAAGAGAACGCTCGCACCCTTGCCCAGAGGGACGCGCTGCAGGCCGGACAGTTTGATGCCTTTGCAGCGCTGGTGCTGGAAAGCGGACGTGCATCCTTTGCGCTATGCCAGAATGTCTACTGCAGCACCGATGTGCGGCATCAGGGGCTTTCGGTGGCACTGGCGCTGAGCCAGAGTATCCTGCAGGGCAGCACGGGAGCCTGGCGGATGCAGGGCGGCGGCTTTGCAGGCACCATTCAGGCGTATGTTCCCCAGAGCCTGCTGGAACGCTATCACAGCGAGATCGAGCGGGTATTCGGCAAGGGCAGCTGCTACATTCTGCGTCTGCGGGAGCAGGGGGCAGTGAAAGTGATCTGAAAACAAAAACGCATCTGCAAGATTTTGCAGATGCGTTTTTTGCTATGCTTTATACTGCTGGGAAGGTTCAGAAAACCGGTTTCGGGCCGGGAGCGGACTGAGCCTGCTCTTTCTCTTCTTCCCGGCGCTGCTGATCCGAGATATACTGCACCATGTCCCGCTCCTCGTGGGAAAAATGGAACAGGTCTGCGATGGTATCGTAGGCGCTCACCACGAAGTTGAAGCCTGTCTTTACCACATTGAACAGCAGCATGGGCACAAAGGTGAAAGAAAGTGAGATCAATCCGCCGCTAAAGAAAAGATCGTCCAGACGCAGATTGCTGAAGAAAAGATCCAGCGCATCGCCCAGCGGCCCGCCGCCGGAAATACTGCGCAGCTCTTCTTCGGAAACAGAAATGTATGAATGCGGCATCTGAAGGTTTTTCATGGAGAAAGCTCCTTTCTGACAAGATCGTTCCGGGAATGGGGTCAAACTCAGGCGGCAGCGGTTTCCTCGGCCTGAGCGGCATCAAAGCTCGGCATGGGGTTCACGATCTGATCGTAGATGCTTGTAACGGTACGAATGACGTTCATGACCTGCGAATAGACATAGACACCGGCCAGACCGGCAACGCCCACAGAAGCGATACGGCTCCAGGTGTTCATCTTATCCCAGGTGTGATAGAAGGTGCCGGACAGGCTCAGACCATTCGACAGACCGGACTGCACACGGCCTGCGATGTACCGGAAGGAATAGTTGGTCATCAGCACGAACAGGTTGATTGCTGCATTCTGGCAGAATGTAGCAAACTGATCGGTGTTGAAATAAATATCGTGATTAAAGGCTGAGCCAAGGTAGATGGACTGACCGCCATCCAGATAGGTCATTTCCTCTTCGGAGATAACGGCATAGGAAGCCGGTAAAAGCATGGTATTCTGATTGGGATGATCCATGGTGGAAGAACTCCTTTCCGTAGTGGAATCTGCACAAAGGCAGACAATAATACTATCTGAATTGTAACATAACTGTGTCCAAATAACAAGAGCAGAGATGCGCAAAATCATGATACATTTGTGAACAAACTGTTACAGAAAGGCGGCAAAATCACGGATGTCAGCCCAAAAATGCGCAATATGTCCAGAATCTGGTCCTGAAAAAATGTTCTGTATAAAAAGCAAAAGCGCCTGCACATTCCGGGTGCAGGCGCTTTTATGGGGAGAAAATGATCAGGGAATTACTGTGCCCGTTCGTAGAGCATGGTCAGCTGCGCAATGTGCCCGGCCAGTGCTTCCGGCAAGGGACAGGTGAGCCGCCACTGCCAGTTGGAGCCTTGGGTGCTGGGAGTGTTGATGCGGGCCTCACTGCCCAGATGCAGCCAGTCCGCCAGAGGGATCACAGCGGTATCCGATACACTGGCAAGGCAGGCACAGATCATGGCCTCGGTCAGCTCTTCCGGCTGGCAGCGCAGGTAGCGGCAGGCATAGGCCACATCCTCGGCACTGGCGTTGGTACGCCAGCCTTCGGCGGTCACATTGTCGTGGGTGCCGGTGTACACCACGCTGTTGCGGTGGTAGGTGTGGGGCAGGTAATTGCCGGATTCCCGGCTGTCAAAGGCAAACTGCATGATCTTCATGCCCGGATAGCCGCTGGCAGAAAGCATGGCCTTGACCTCCGGGGTCAGGTAGCCAAGATCCTCGGCAATGATGCCGCCCTCGCCAAGGTTTTCATGCATGGCGTTGATAAAATCGCGGTCAGGGCCTTTTTCCCAGTGGCCGCCCGCCGCCGTTTTGTTCCCGGCGGGAATGGAGTAATAGCTCTCGAAGCCGCGGAAGTGGTCGATGCGCACCACATCGTAAATGGAGGTGGCGTGTTTCATGCGCTGCTTCCACCACGCAAAGCCGGTGGCTTTGTGCGTGGGCCAGTCATACAGGGGGTTGCCCCACAGCTGGCCGTCTGCTGCAAAGGCGTCCGGCGGGCATCCGGCCACCTGGGTCAGATGCATTTCTCCGTCGGTCTGGAACAGCTCCGGGTGGGTCCACAGATCGCTGGAATCCGGGCTGACATAGATGGGAATATCGCCCACCAGACGGACGCCCTTGCCGTTGGCGTAAGCCTTCAGGGCGTTCCACTGGGTGTAGAAGAAGAATTGCACCGCCTTGTAGTAATCCACCGCACCGGCGAGACGCTGTTTTGCGGCAGCAATGGCTTCCGGTTTGCGGCAGCGCAGGTCATCCGGCCAGTCGGCAAGGCCGGCCTGCCCCTGTTCGGCCTTGACAGCCATAAACAGGGCGTAATCCTCCAGCCAGAAGCTCTGCGCCTCGCAGAAGGCTTCATAGGAGGGGGAGGGGGCAGCCAGCAGGCGGTCGGCTGCCTTTTTCAGGATCACAGGCCGCTCGTTGTACAGTGCGCCGTAGTCGATGGGGCCTACAGGCCGTGCGGCGGGCACTTCATCGGCCGTCAGCAGACCGACGTCGGCCAGCAGGCGGTAGTCAATGAAGTAGGGGTTACCGGCAAAGGCGGAAAAGCTCTGATAAGGGCTGTCGCCGTAGCCGGTGGGGCCGATGGGCAGGATCTGCCAGTAGGTCTGCTTTGCATCGGCCAGAAAATCCACGAATGCAAAGGCCTCTTTTCCCAGCGTACCGATGCCAAAAGGCCCCGGCAGACTGAAAACGGGCATCAAAATGCCGCTTGCACGCATAGTGTGCGCACCTCCTTAGCCCTTCACGGCACCTGCAACCACGCCCTCAATGATGTACTTCTGGCAGGTGATGTACAGGATGATGATGGGGATGATGGCAATGATGATGCAGGCCATCATGGGAGCCAGCTCCACACGGCCGTAGCCGCCGCGGAAGTACTGGATGGCCATGGGAATGGTGCGGTATTTCTTGATGTCCAGCACCAGAGTGGGCAGCAGGTAGTCATTCCACACCCACATGGTCTCGAGGATGGCGGTGGAGATCATGGTGGGCTTGAGGATGGGGAATACGACCTTGAAGAAGATCTGAATGGGGTTGCAGCCGTCGATCATGGCCGCTTCCTCAATTTCCATGGGCACGCTCTTCATGAAGCCGGTGAACATGAACACGGCCAGACCGGCACCGAAGCCCAGATAGATGATGCAGATGTTCCACGGGGTGTTCAGATTGAGCTGGTCAGCGGTCTTGGACAGGGTGAACATGACCATCTGGAAGGGCACGACCATGGAGAACACGATCAGCAAGTTCATGAACTTGCTCAGCTTATTGTTCACGCGGGTGAGGTACCAACCGGTCATGGAGCAGCACAGCAGGATCAGCGCCACACTGGTAACGGTGATGACAAGGCTGTAGCCAAGGCTGGAAAGGAAGCCCATCTTGGTGACACCGTAAATGTAGTTGCTCAGGCCCGCAAAGGTCTCGGCGGTGGGCAGCTTGAACACGGTGGAGGTGGTAAAGGTGCCCTCGACCTTCAAGCTGTTCAGCAGGATCAGCACGATGGGGTAAATCCACAGCAGACTCAGCAGCGTCATGATGACGGTGAGGATGTTATCCCACATTTTTTTCTGTTTAGGCATTACTGCTGCACCTCCTTGGAACGGGTAAAGTGGAGCTGGATCAGAGAAATGACCACGACAATCAGGAAGAACACCACAGCCTTCGCCTGACCAATGCCCTTCCACTGGGCACCGGAACGGCCATAGAAGGTGTTGTAGATGTTCAGGGCCAGCATTTCACTGGCGTTGGCGGGTTCGCCTGCGGTCAGGGCAACGTTCTGGTCGAACAGTTTGAAGCTGTTGGTCAGGGTCAAGAAGGTGCAGATGGTCACGCTGGGCATGACCATGGGAATTTTGATCTTGAACAGGATCTCGCGGTCGTTGGCACCGTCGATCTTGGCAGCTTCGATCAGGTCGCCAGGCACGCTCTGCAGGCCGGCAACGTAAATGATCATCATGTAGCCGATCTGCTGCCAGCACATCAGGATGACCAGACCGACGAAACCGGCCTTGGCATCCAGCGCCAGCAGAGGTTTCTGCAGGTTGGCCAGCACACCGTTGAGCAGGATCTGCCAGATGTAGCCCAGCAGGATGCCGCCGATCAGGTTGGGCATGAAGTAGACGGTACGGAAGATGTTGGTGCCGCGGATGCCGCGGGTGAGCACCAGCGCAATGGCAAAGGCGCAGACGTTGATGAGCACGGTGGATACTACAGTGAACGCTGCGGTAAAGCCGAAGGCGTGCAGGAAGGTGGAATCCTGAAATACGTTGATGTAGTTCTGGATGCCCACAAAGGTGGTCTTGCTAACAGTAGTGAACCGCTGGAACGAAAGGTAAATGCCCCAGATGAAGGGCCAGATAAAGCCGATGATGAACGCGAGCAGCGTGGGCAGCACGAACACCGGCCAATATTTGCTGATGGCTTTTTGCATGATGTACCTCCTATATGCGGAGTGGTTAACAAAAAAGGGGAGGCGGGGCGAACTTCTTCGCCCGCCTCCCTGTTCAGTTCTTTTTTATAGACCGATCAGGAGCTTAGCCGTTTGCCAGCTTGTATTCCTTAGCCCAGCCATCGACGAAGGCGGTCACAACGCCGTCCCAGTCGCCGGTGCCTGCTGCGTAAGCGGTCAGAGCGGAACCAACGCCGTTCTTCCACTCTTCAGAAGGCATGGTGGAGAAGCACCAGTCAACACTGGTCTTGCCGTCGGCCACATACTGGTTTGCAATGCCGATCAGGGGGTTGGTGGAGTCCTTAGCCTTCTTGAAGGGGATGACGAAGCCCATCTTGTCAGCCATCGCGCTGGTGCCGGCCTCAGAGGTGACACACCAGTACAGGAAGTCCAGAGTAGCCTGAATGTCGGCATCAGAAGAGTTGTTGTTCACGCACCAGAAGTTCTCGGAACCGGTGCACAGGCCCTGATTCTCCTCGCCATCCACGCCGATGTAGATGGGCAGCATACCCAGGTTGTCGTCGCCCAGATCCTTCACGTCATTGTAAGCCCAAGTGCCGTTCTGGTAGAACACAGCCTTCTTGCCCACAAACTCAGCAACAGCGTCGTCGCCGGTCTTGGAAGCCAGCAGGGTGGGATCGCAGGTGGAATCGGTGATGTACAGATCCCAGATCTGCTTGTAGTTGTCCAGATAAGTGCCCTTGATGGCGTCGGTGGAGCCGATGCCGTCTGCCTTGTACTCGTAGTAGATGGGCAGGTTTGCCAGATGGGTCTTGAAGCGCCAGTCAGAAGAACCGTCCATGCCAGCGGAGGTGAAAGCACCGTCCACGCCCAGCTCAGCCTTGCGTGCCTGAATATCGTCAGCGACCTTCTTCAGATCAGCAAAGCCCTTGATATCGTCCTGCGTGTAGCCGGCGGCGCTCAGCAGTTCCTTGTTATAGATGATGCCGTAGGTCTCGATGACATATGCGATGCTGGTAACAGCGTCGCCATCCTTCAGTGCGAAAGAGTCGCTGGTCAGCTCGCCGTACAGCTGGCTGCCGGACAGATCATAGCAGTAATCCTTCCAGTTTGCCAGACCAACAGGGCCGTTCACCTGGAACAGGGTGGGAGCCTCGCTCTTCTCCATCTCGCTCATCAGGGTGGTCTCGTACTGGCCGGAAGCGGCGGTGACAACGGTCACAGGCACGCCGGTCTCCTTGGTGTACTCAGCGGCCAGATCCTGCCAATCCTGATCCTGCTCGGGCTTGAAGTTCAGGTAGTAGACCTTGCCGTCTGCCTTTGCAGCGGTGCTGGAAGCAGCGGTAGAACTGGCAGCAGAGGAAGCGGTGCTGCTGGAGGAGCCGCCGCAGGCAGCCAGACCCAGAGCAGCGGCGGAAACGCCAGCGGCCTTCAGGAAGTTACGACGAGTAATCATTTTCTTCATAATAAGTTCTCCTTCTTATTAAAAATAAACTATTTCAAAATCTCCGTCCCCTGACGGAGGGAAAACAAAATTTAAATCGCCCTTACGCTTTCGCCCTGCTGCAGCTCCGGCTGCAAGGTGATGGTCTGGGCCGGTGCACCGTGCTCGATCTGCCGCACCAGCAACTCAATGCTCTGCAGCGAGATCTGTTCACTGGGCTGCACAACGGTAGTCAGAACAGGCACACAGTAACGGGACATCGTGATGCCGTCAAAGCCGATCACCGAAACATCCTCCGGCACCCGCAGCCCGGCGCTCGCCAGCGCGCGGATGGCACCTAAGGCAATCACATCGCTCATGGCGAACAGGGCGGTGAAGTCGGCCCGGCGGGCCAGCAGGCTGTTCACGGCGTGATAGGCAGACTCAAAATCGTAGTTGGACAGGCCGTACAACTTATCGTTGAACAGGATGCCTGCGTCCTGCATCGCCTGCTGTGCACCCTCGCGGCGCATCACGCTGGGATAACTGGTGACCGGACCACCCAGCACTGCGATCTTACGATGCCCTTGCTGGATGAGGTAGTCCACAGCAGTGTAGGCTGCAGCGCGGTCATCCACGCCCACCATGGAAAGATTGGGAAAGTCCAGCTCGTCGGAGACCAGTGTGGTCAGCACCGAGGGGACTGTGATGTTGGCAAAGCCTTTTTTGAAGTTGGCTACGCTGCCGCCCAGAAAGATCATACCTTTGGGCTTGATCTCCCGCAGGATCTTTTCGGCGGCATCGATCTCGTTGGCGTTTTCATCCAAATAGGAAACGATGCCATTGTAGCCATACAGGGTGGCGGCCCGCTGCAGCTGGACTAAGAAGTCCGAGAAGAAGAGATTGCGGGTGCCTTTGACCACGAACACCAGACTGCGGGACTGCTGGATCTTCAGCTGCCGTGCATTGGTGTTGGGCACGAACCCGGCCTCCCGCATTACCTTAAGTACATGCTCCTTGGTCTCGGGCCGGACATCGGGCCGGTCGTTGATGACACGAGAAATGGTGCTTACCGAGCAGCCGCTGATCCGGGCAATGTCCTTAATGGTCAGATTCGGCATTTTGTCGGAGTACCTCACTTTCGGTAATAGATTCGGGAACGTTGTCGGGAACGTTTTCAGTGACTATAGTATGGCATAATTTGTATAAAAAATCAATAACCCAAAAGTGTTTTCGTGAAAATTGCATAGCATTCTGAGCTGCTTTTGTGCAGATTGAATTGCGTACAAATCAAAATATGCCGACAGTTCCGCAAATTCCCGGTACAAATCAGAAACAACCGGTAAAACCGTACCGATTTGTAACTTTTCGACATAGAGCAGTGGTTTTATAAAAGGAGAAAGGAAAAAACAATGCCCGGCAGATAACACAGCCTGCCGGGCATTGCATGGTTTAGAAATGGTTTATCCGCTTTTTCAAAAATACGGGTGCTGATAGGGTTCGGGTTCCGGGCCGCAGTACAGGCCAAACGCATCACAGATCCAGTAGCTGCCGTCCTCCATGGGCACGCGGCACCACTGGTGGCTGTACTGGTTCTCGTTCACATGCTCATATGGGATGCCCAGAATGTCCAGACACAGAGCGGTGGCCCGGGCACACCCGGCACAGGATGCTGTGCGCAGTACAAAATAACCGTAGGGGTCGTTGTAATGGTTGGCTTCCATAGAGTAAGCCATGGAGCCATCATCCACCACCGCACGCAGGGCAGAGGCAATGCCGTAAAGCTGGTCTTCCCGGCTCATGAGCGCCAGCGGTGTGACCACCTTCAGCGCTTCCTGATATGCCTGCGCAAACTCCTCATCGGTGCATTTGCGCTTGAGAGACTTGTAGTGGGCCAGCTTGTTGATGGCCACCGGCGACCAGACGGAAGAAAACTGCGCTTCGGTCAAAGAAAGCTCGTCATCACCGGCAATGCCGTCCGCAGAAGGCTTGCGGCCTTCGTCAATGCCGTGGTCAAGATAATGACGCAGCAGTGCACCCTCGTCATTGCCGCATACGGCCGCAACATCCGGATACTGTGCAGCGTAGTATGCGGCATCAAAGGTAGAAAGCGCAGCAGCGGAAAGACCGGTCTGTGCGGCCAGCAGCACACCGGCTGTCAGCGCCGCAAGTCTAAGATACCGTTTTTTCATGACAAAAACCTCCTCAAAAAAGAATAAAACGCCTCCTGAACTCAGTATAGCACATCCGGGCCGGAGGGAAAAGACAAAAAAGCGCTCCCACCTTGTCATCGGTGAGAGCGCTTTGCTGATTGCTGATTATTTTGATTGAGTTGATTCTTTAAAGATTAGTCACTGACGTAGGGCATCAGAGCAACGTGACGAGCACGCTTGATGGCGATGGTCAGTGCGCGCTGATGATAAGCGCAGGTGCCGGTCACACGGCGGGGAATGATCTTTGCACGCTCAGAGACGTACTTACGCAGACGGGGCACGTCCTTGTAATCGATGGTGTCGATACGATCGACACAGAAGCTGCAAACCTTCTTGCGGCCGCGACGCATGGGGCGTGCGGGGCGAGAGCCTTCGGTTCTTTCAAAAGCCATTGCTTATTACCTCCTATTGGATTTTTAACGGATTGACCGTTTCGTGTCAGAACGGCAGGTCGTCGCTGTCGTCGATGACGGCGAAGTCGTCTGCATTGCCGGCAGAGTAGCTGGGAGCTGCCTCCACAGCGGCCGGGCGGGCAGGCGCTGCATTCTGGTAGGCGGGAGCAGAATGATTCTGATAATTTGCTCCGCCGCCTGCATTGCTGTTTTTGGAGCCTGCAAAGTTGATATTGTTGGCTACCACTTCCACAGCGGTGCGGTTGTTGCCGTTCTTATCCTGATACTGGCGGGTCTGAAGACTGCCTTCAATGGCGATCAGACTGCCCTTCTGGAAATACTTGCAAACAAACTCGGCCTGCTGACGCCATGCAACGATATCGATGAAATCGGCCTGACGCTGCTCGCCCTGACGCGCAAAATTGCGGTCACAGGCAATGCGGAAGCTGCACACATTGGTACCCTGCGGGGTGGTGCGCAGTTCGGGATCCGCCACAAGACGGCCCATGATGGCAACAACATTCAACATTTTACGGTCTCCCTTTCTGTCACAGAAGAATTACTCCTCGTGAGCAATGATCAGGCTGCGCATAACACCTTCAGTGATCTTGTACACACGGTCCAGCTCAGCAGGGAAGCTGGGCTCGCTGGTGAAGTCGATCACGGTGTAAACGCCTTCCTCCTCGTCGTTGATGGGGTAGGCCAGACGGCGCTTGCCCCACTCGTCGATGGAATCGATCGTACCGTTAGCCTCGATCAGGGACTTGAACTTACCAACCAGAGCGGCGGTAGCCTCCTCGTCGAGAGCGGCGCTGGTAATCAGCATGGTTTCGTACTTTGCCATTTTGTAGCACCTCCTTTTGGACTTAAGGATCCTGCAATCACAGGACCAAGGGTACACACAAAACGCGGCATCGCGCCTTGTGTGCGGCGTGTCTGTTCAGACAACAATTTATTATAGCAAGCTGTGTGGATTCTGTCAAGCTTTTTCCGAAAAAAGATATAATAAAAAATATTTTGATTTTTTTGTGAAAGAGGAATATAATATAGTGGCTTTCAGAGGATGAACGGCAGGGCAGCCGGGGATCGGCCGTCTCTCTGCTCTCTGTTATCCGTCTTCGAAAGGAATGTATATATGGTTCTGGGAATTTTATAGTAAAGGAAGGATTCTTTGTGTATTCGGTTTTCCGTAACCTGGCAATCATCATCCTCAGCGCAAAGTTCTTTGGTCTGGTGGCCCGCAAGTGCAAGGCCCCGCAGGTGGTGGGTGAGATCCTTGCCGGTTTGATCATCGGCCCCTGTGTGCTGAATCTGGTGCAGACCAGTGATGCCATCTCCACCTTTGCGGAGATCGGCGTGGTCATGCTGATGTTCACCACGGGCCTTGGCACCAATCTGAAGGAACTGATCAAAGCCGGCCCCATCGCCACCCTGGTCGCCTGCGTGGGCGTAGCCGTTCCGCTGGTGGGCGGCACCCTGCTGTACAGTGCGTTCTACGGCTTCTCTGCCGTGGGCAGCCCTGAGTTCTACCGTGCCCTGTTCATCGGCACCATCATGACGGCCACCAGCGTGTCCATTACGGTGGCAACCCTGCAGGAGCTGGGCCACCTGAAGAGCTTTCTCGGCACCACCATCGTCAGTGCCGCCGTCATTGATGATGTCATCGGCATCGTAGTCCTCACCTGCGTACTGGGCGCAAGCTCCGGCACCGGCACGGGTCTGGGCAAGGTGCTCATTAATACGGTGCTGTTCTTTGCCACTGCCGTGGGCGTGGGCGTTGTGGCTCACTTTGCTATGACATGGCTGGACAAGCGCAATCCCCACACCCAGCGCATCACCATCGTGAGCATGGCGTTCTGCTTTGCCATGGCCTACATCGCCGAGGAATACTTCGGCATTGCAGATATCACCGGTGCCTATATCGCCGGTATCGTTCTGTGCACCATGGACGATGCCCCCTACGTGGAGCGCCGCGTGGATATCAGCAATTATATCATTTTTGCGCCCATCTTCTTTGCATCCATCGGCCTCAAGACCGACATCAGCGGCCTGACGCCGGAAATCTTCCTGTTCTGTGTCTGCTTCGTCATTGTAGCACTTATCACCAAGATCATCGGCTGCGGCCTTGCGGCCAAGATCTGCCGCTTCAACTGGGGCGACTCCCTCAAGATCGGCGTTGGCATGATGACCCGCGGCGAGGTGGCACTGATCGTGGCCCAGAAGGGCCTGGATGTCGGCGTGGTGGACTCGGTCTACTTTACCGCTGTGATCCTGCTGATCGTGGTGTCCAGCGTGGCAACTCCGCTGGTGCTCAAGGCACTCTTTACCAAGATGCCGCCGCAGAAGCACCCCAGTCAGGTAAATGGGTAAACAATAAAAAAGATCCTCCGACAGGTCTGCCGGAGGATCTTTTTGTTTTCAGGATAAAAGTTACAGTGTCTTGCAGAACTCCTTCAGGTAAGCGCGGAATTCTTCGCCGATCTCCGGATGCTGCAGGGCCAGCTCCACCTGAGCTTCCACCACCTTGAGCTTGTTGCCCATGTCGTAGTGCTTGCCGGTGAACTCTACAGCCGTCATGCCGCCGCGGGTGCGGGCATACTCGGCCATGGCATCGGTCAGCTGGATCTCGCCGCCTGCGCCGGGCTTGGTGTGGGCAAGGATATCGTAGATCTCCGGGGTCAGCAGCACGCGTCCCAGAATGGAGTAGTTGCTGAACTCCTGTCCCTTCTTGGGCTTCTCGATCATGTCGTCCACAAAGAAATAGTTGTCGTGGATGGGGGTGGTCTTCAGGCTGCAGTACCGGCTCACATCTTCCCATGGCACTGCGGAAACGCCTGCCACCGGGAGGCCGAACTCCTCATAGGCGCGGATCAGCTGAGCACAGACCGGGTCCTCGCCCCAGATCACGTCGTCGCCATAGATCACCACGAAGGGATCATCGCCGGTGAAGGCCTTGGCGGTGTTCACAGCATGGCCCAGACCCAGCGTCTGCTTCTGGCGCACAAAGAGGATGTTTGCCATGTTGGCGATGCCAAGGCACTCTTCCAGAGCCTTTTCCTTGCCGGGCTTTGCCAGCTTTTCTTCCAGCTCAGGGCTGCGGTCAAAGTGATCCTCAATGATGCTCTGGTTGCGGCCCAGAATGATGAGGATATCGGTGATGCCGGAACGCACAGCTTCTTCCACCAGATACTGGATGGCAGGCTTGTCCACGATGGGCAGCATGCCCTTGGGCATGGCTTTGGTGGCGGGCAGCACGCGGGTGCCAAGACCGGCGGCAGGGATGACGGCTTTGGTGACTTTCTTCATCATGATCCATATTCTCCTATTACTATTTTGAAATCCGCAATGCCAGCCTTTGCAGGCGGCATTGTAGATCAGAGCATCCCGGCCAAAGCGTCCAGATTCGGACCCATCAGCACGGTAGCGCAGGCACCCAGCACCATCAGCAGTACAAAGGCACCGATCACACCGGCGATGCTCACGCCGCCCTGCGCAGACAGGACCGCACGGCGCTGGGCAGCGTCCGGGAACTCAGCACGGATGCGGCGGATGCGCTCGGCTGCGCTTTTGCGGTACAGCCACTTGGCGTACAGGGTGCGCAGCATCACCAGCGCAAAGCTGAACACCGTCATAATGCGGGAAAGCACGACGATGGCAGTGCTGCTAATGCCCGCGGTGAGCGGACTGCCGGTGGCCTGCATCATGCTCAGCAGGGTGGGCAGGGCCACCACCAACTCTGCGGCCAGAAAACCAAAGGCCGGCTTCCACGCCTTGCGGTAGAAGAAATAGAACGGGCCGAACACCAGCGCCGAGAAGCACATGGAAATTTTGGTGTGCTGCAGCTGCATCCGGCTGTAATCGTTCAGGTAGACGGGCGCGGCCTTGCCAATATAATCGTTCCAGTCGCTGTAAGGGATGCCGTCGATCAGCTCTTCCTTGCCAAAGGCCGCCTGCACGTTGCGGCGGGGGGGGTCCCCC
>NZ_FMFG01000008.1:0-77946 GCF_900066275.1 uncultured Faecalibacterium sp.
GAAATGAAGGCAAAACTCCGCTTAGCCCTGCTCACCTGATGCAAAAAAGGGCACTGATTGCAATGCAATACAGCGCCCTACATAATCGGACATGGAAAACACCGACCGTGCAAAAACCGTGCAGAAACCGTGCACCCATGGCTTACAAAACAAAAAAGCTATGAAATCTTTCGATCCACAGCTTCCACGGTAGACATTCCTACGCGTTGGGACCCGCGGGCTAAGCAAAGCCGCACTGTGGCTTTGCTTGCGGCGCTATGCGCCGCCGCCCTGTTCGAGTCCCTTCTACTATGCAGACAAAAAGAAAACCAGAACACGAATGTGTTCTGGTTTTCTTGGTGCGATGGAAGGGACTCGAACCCCCGGCCTACTGATTCGTAGCGCACGCCGGGCGATTTCCTCAATTTTTGGAAGTTACGTTTTACCGTTATTTCTCGGCGATGCATCGCAAGTTTTGAGCTTGGAGTTTCTGCACCCTTTGTCCGATTTTGCAACGATTTGCACCCTTTGCACGTTTTGAAACCGTGCAAAAACCGTGCAGAAACCGTGCACTTACTCCCAGACAAACTAAAATCCACTTCATCCGACAACGACTTGACGGCATTGGTTCGAGTGACCGCACACCAAAAATCAAGTCTTGGAGGATACTATTATGACAAAATTGCTTACCTGCCGCTACAACATGGACACCAACCGGGTAGAAGCCCGGTTTGAGGATGGCACCACCCTTGCCATTGACTGCATCGCCGTCGAGGACGAGTACGGCAACACCCCGGCACAGCGGGCAGAACTGGACTGGCTGCTGTATAATAAGCCCTTGGAGTACGCACAGATGGTGCTGAGAGGGGAGATAGAGCATTATCTTTCCCTCGGCTGTGACCACGGCAGGCTGGAAGATTGAGCCTTAGAAAACGCGCGGCAAAAATGCTAATCGCGCGGCGCGCGTTTTTATCGCTGACTTTTATTCAGGCAACATTGCACGCGCGCATTCCAGCGTGCGATTCCACTTTTCCGAAATTCAATCGTATTACAGTTTATTTTTACAAGTTCCAACTTTCACGTCGCACCTTCCCACGCATGAAGAATGCACGCCCGTGCGATCTTTGTTCGCGGTTTATTCGCGGTCAGCCGGATTTATTCGCGCTTTGTTCGCGCGATTGCGCGTTTTCAGCGTAAATTCAGCGTAAACCATGCCAAGTCAGCGTATTTTCAGCGTAAATCCCGGGAAGTCAGCGTAAACAACCATTTACCATATATAATAATGCCCGCCCACCTGTGGAAAGCCACAGTGGGCGGGCATTCTGCGTTTTCAGATGGACTGGAACCCTTTGCCGATGATCTCGCTTGAGTTGACAATGGTCAGAAAGGCCTCCGGGTCCTCCCGGCGCAGGAAATCCCGCAGCAGCCCTGCCTGCCGCCGGGTCAGCGCCACCATAATCATGGTGCGGGGCTCGCCGGTGTACACGCCGGTGGCGTTCTGCTGGGTCGCTGTGCGTCCCAGTGTTTCCGTAACGAAATGCCGGATGGGCTCCGGCCTTGAGGTGATGACCGTACACACCTTGCGGAGATTCAGGCTCTCGATAGCTGTATCCACGATGGTGCTGCGCCCGATGAGTCCCAGCACGCAGTACATCCCGGTCTGCGGGCCGTAGAGGTAAGCCGCAAACAGCACTGTGCCGATATCGCTGAGCAGCAGAGCCCTGCCGATCTCCACCTTGATGTACTTGTGCAGGATCATCGCCACGATCTCGGTGCCGCCGGTGGATGCCCCGATGTTGAATACGATGCCGCTGGCAATGGCAGGCAGCGCCACCGCAAAGCACAGCTCCAGCAAAGTATCATCCGTCAAAGGCTGCGACACGGGAAACATCTTTTCGCACATACTGGAATAAAAGCTGAGCATGAAGGAGGAGTACAGTGTCCAACCCATGGTCTTTATGCCCAGAAAGACGCAGCCCAGCACATCCAGCACCGCATTGGTGATCCACATAAAGGTGCTGACGCTCAGAGCCGGAAAGCAGGTGGCCAGAACGATGGAAAGACCGGTGGTGCCGCCAAATACAAAGTGGTTGGGCGCACAGTAAAAGTTCAGTGCTACTGCATAGATGATAAGTCCCAGATTCAGCAGTAGAAAAAAGCGTGCGCCGCTCCACAGCTGTGCCGGAGTCAGGTTTTTGCGCAGACCGTTCTTGATCGCTTCCATCTCAGTCCAGATGCTCCTTTACATCCATCAGCTGGGTGATGATGCAGTCTGCGGCGGACTGGTCCAGCGGCTCGCCGTGGCGGGGCTTCAGTGCCAGCACCTTCAGCCCTGCCGCCTTTGCGGAGGCAATGCCTGTGGGAGAATCCTCCACCGCAATAGCCTTGTCTGCCGTCAGCCCCAGTGCCTTCAGCGCCTTGAGATAGATATCCGGTGCAGGCTTATGGGCGGCGCAGTCCTCGCCGCTGAAGGCGAAATCCACCATGGCTTTCAAGCCGCCCTCCGTGAGCATCTTCATGATATCCGGTGCTGCGCTGGAGGACGCCACCGCCACCTTCAGCCCCCGGCTGCGCAGCGCATTCATCAGCGGCTCTGCCTGCGGGTCGGTAAGCTTGCCGTAGGGGGTGGGGCGAGCCTTGCGGTACTCCCGGTAAGCCATCAGCATCTCCTGACGGCGCACAGGGTCGTTGGGGACAATGGCTTCCCAGATGGCTTTTTCGTTGGAGCCGATGAAGTTGCCCTCCGGGATGGGGATGCCGTTTTCCAGCAGAAAGTTTTTACGGCGGTTCTCGTAGTAATATTCTGTATCTGCCAGCACCCCATCCATATCAAAAATCACTGCTTCAATCATTCTTCATTTCCCTCTTCATCAAAAAAGGGGAGGGGCAAGCCCCTCCCCCAAGCATGGGTCTATTGATCCCGGTCGATCGCTTAGTACTCCAGCTTCCACATATAGCGGCGCAGGGTCAGCGGATGCTGACGGACGTAGGACAGCTCCTCAGCATAGACGCGGAACACGGCGGTGTGCATCAGCGGGTTGAAGTAGGTGATGACGCTGCTGTCCACAGCATTGCCCAGACCGTAATCCTTTGCATCCACAACGGTGGTCAGAGCATCGAAGCGGTGCAGGAAGGTCAGTGCGCGGGCATCCACGGGACGGGTCTTGCCGTCGTTCATCAGCAGGATGAAGGGCACGTCCTTGTCCACGATCTCGAAGGGGCCGTGGAAGAACTCGCCGCTGTGGAAGGAGCCGGAGTTGACCCACTGCATCTCCATCATCAGGCAGATGGAGGTGGAGTAAGCGACCTCCATGGAAGCGCCGCTGGACATGACGTAGACGACGGGAGCGTCCTTGTACTTCTCAGCGAACTCCTTGGCAGACTTGCGGGCAGAGTTGGCAGCGTTCTCGGCAGCCTCGAACACGTTGGTCAGGCCCTCGATCATCTTGTCGTACTTGTCGAAACCTTCCACCTGCTGCAGGATCTCCACAGCCAGTGCCAGAACGTAGCCCATCTTTTCCAGCTTGGCGGCGTAGTTTGCCTCAAAGCCGTGAACGATGGTGTAGTCAGCTTCCTTGGTCAGGGCAGAACCGGCAGCGTGGGTAACGCTGACAACGGTTGCACCAGCGGCCTTTGCCACGCTGTTGGCCTTGACGGTCTCAGGGGTGCTGCCGCCCAGAGAAGCGGTGATGACCACAGTGGTGTCGCCCAGCCAATCGGGGGTATCGTAGTTGAACTCGTTGGCGGTGTAGTGTGCCACACGCAGCTTCTTGCTGCAGTTTGCCAGGAAGTACTTTGCGGGGTACAGCTCTGCCTTGGAAGCACCGCAGCCAACAAAGGCCACGTTCTCCACGTTGTGCTTTGCCACGATGTCTGCCACGATGGACTTGACGTTTGCCAGATCAATGTTATACATAATGCAATCCTCCAAATTATTTTTCTTTTTGTTCTGATGAATCACAAATTACAGGCGTACGGATATCTATGTAAGCCGGAAACCCGGTTACACCAACAGACCAAGGGCGTTGATGGCAACACCGCCCACGATGCAGATGCCCAGCAGCCAGCCGGTCTTGACCTTTTTGCGGATCAGGGTGTACATCAGCATCACGATGCCAAGGTTCAGAAGGTTCGGCAGAATGCTGTTCAGCACATCCTGCAGCACCAGACCGGTGCTTGCGAAGGTAATGGGGGTAGTCAAACCCACCATGCTTGCCACCATGGCACCAATGACCATCAGGCCTACGATGCCGCAGACGTACATCAACTTGTCCATCATGCCGCCGTTGAGCTTGGTCAGGTACTTGCTGCCCATGGTGTAGCCCAGCTTACCGGCAAACCATGTGACCAGCACAGAGGGGACGATGGAGATGATCATAGCCAGAATGGGGCCCAGAACGCTGCCCTGCTGTGCCAGAGAGATGCCCAGACCAAAAGCGATCAGGCGGACAGTGCCCTGGAAGAAGGAGTCGCCCACGCCGGACAGGGGGCCCATCAGCGAGGTCTTGACGGCGTTGATGGTCTCCGGGTTGAAGTTCTCACGGTCGGCGGCGTACTGCTCCTCCATGGAGGCAGCCAGACCCAGCGTAAAGGCACTGGTCTGCGGGGTGCAGTTGTAGAACGCCATCTCGCGCTCGTAGGCTTCCTTTTTGTGCGCCAGCTGCTCGGGGTCGTTCTCGTTGGGGTACAGCTCGTCCAGCGTGGGAGCGATGCCGTACAAAAAGCCCATGTTCATCTGACGTTCGTAGTTCCAGGAGGCCTGAATGTTCAGGGAACGCCACATAAACTGGAAGTATTTCTTGAAGTCGCTGCGCTTTGCAGTCTTGGTTGCGTTGCTCATTTCAGCTTCCTCCTATCAAAGATCGTCGTCATCTTCCAGCGGGTCGTAATCCGGGTTGGCAGCAGCTGCACCGGCAGCGGCTGCGGCGGGTGCGCCCTTGCCATACTTCAGACCGGTCAGGATCACAGCCAGAATTGCGGCGAAGATTGCCACAGCGGTAACATCCAGACCCAGATAGCCCACAAAGAAGAAGCCCAGCAGGAAGTAGACGGTCAGGTCGCGGTTGAGCATGGTGGACAGCAGCAGGGCAATACCGTAAGCGGTAAGGAACTTACTGCCGAGGTTCAGGCCATCGGTCAGCCATGCGGGGATGAAAGCCACGATCTTCTGCACCAGATCTGTGCCGAAGTAGACGGACAGGAAAATGGGGATGAAGTACATCAGGCTGTACAGCACTGTGCCCCAGACGATGTGCATACTCCATGCCTTGCGGAACTTGCCTTCTGCAATGGCGTGGTCGGCAACGTGGGTCAAGTTGGACAGGATGGTGCGCATCAGCACGCCCAGCATCTGGCCCAGAACAGCGATGGGGATGGCCAGCGCCAGTGCAGTCTCGGCAGAAGCATCGGTCAGGATGGCAAAAGCTGCGCAGATGATGGCAGCCATGTTCATGTCCGGGGGTGCGGCTGCGCCGATGTTCACGATGCCAAGGCTCATCAGCTCGATGGATGCGCCAAGGGTCAGGCCGGTCTGCAGATCACCCAGCAGCGCACCGACGATGGTGCAGGTGATGAGCGGACGCTCGAAGTTCATGCGGCCCAGAATGCGCGAGTCCAGAATACAGAACACGCCAACCAGACCCAGAAGCAATGCGGTAACAAACATGGGTCAAATCCTCCTTCTTATCTCCTTACGATCAGGTGTGATCGATGGGTACTACCTTAAAGGTGGGGGTCTGCTGGCTGTAGATCTTAATGCCCATATCCAGCAGCTTCTGGGTGTCTGCCTGCTCCTCCGGGGTCAGGAATACCGACTGGTCAAAGGCCTTGGAGCCGGGCTTATTTGCCACAGCGCCGTAGTTGATCTCTTTGATCTTGGGGTATGCCTGGCAGAACTTGAGCAGCGCAGCGGTGTTGCCGAAGATCATCATGATCTTCTCGTCCAGCTGCTCCACCTTGGGCATCTTGGCGATGGCTTTGTCCACCGTAAAGATGTTCACCCGGACACCGGCAGGCTTGCTCAGCAGCAGGGCGGACTTTTTCATCTCGTCGTTGGCAGCGTCATCGTCCACCACGATGATGCGCTGTGCGCCCACATGGCCGGTCCACGAGAATACCACCTGACCGTGCAGCAGGCGGTAGTCCAGACGTACTAATTTGATCATAGGTCATCCTCCTCATCTTGGGCTGCTTTTTTCAGCAGCAGGTTGCAATCAATGATCTGCGCCTTGGCATCTGCAATGCACTCGGCCAGTTCGTCCTGTGTCAGGGCTTCGTCGTTGGAAGCAAGGGTCAGCACCAGAGAAGCGTTCATGCCGCAGATCAGGTGCACCGCCGGATACTCCGGCAGAAGGGTCAGCATCTCGTTGTTCACGCTGCCGCCCATCACATCGGTCACGATGTACACAGCATCCTCTGCTGCAAAGCCCTCCAGCAGCCGGCGTGCCGCTACCGTGATAGGCTCGGTCTCATCCCGCAGGGTAGCAAGGGCATAAAGGTTCGGCATCTCGCCAAGGATCATCTGCACGGTGTCCTTCATCCCGGCAGACAGCCCTCCGTGCGAAGCAAGAATGATTCGGTTCATACGCATCCACGACCTTTCCTGTGTTTCCTTCATCTCTTCGGCGTCTGTATCATCTTATTCGTTATAGACGTCATAATCGTCATGTACATAGTACCACATTTTGCACAGACGTCAAGAGGTTTTTCTAAAAAAATCTTTACTTTGGTAAAGTGCACAAAGCATCTCCCCTATATTTTAGCAGTTTCACCAACAATTCTCCTTGGAACGACAAAAAGAGCGTCTTTTCCGGGTGGAAAAGACGCTCTTTTGGGACAGAATTCTGCCCTTAAAACTCAAACATATACCGGCTTCCAATGTAATACTGCCGCCCGATGCACAGCGGGTGGTCATATTGGTCATGGAAGTAGGCGTTCAGATACAGCAGCGGCTCGCCCAGCGAAAGGTTGAGCAGCTGTGCCTGTTCTGCCGAAGCCCGTACCGCCTCGATACGCTGGCAGGAGGTCGTTGCAGGGCGCAGCCCGGAGATGCGCTCAATGGTGTCAAACATGGAAACATCATTGAGATTCTCGCTCATCAGGCTCTTGTAGGGCTCGTAGGGCAGGAAGAGATTTTCCAGAAACACCGGCTGACCATCGGCGGTGCGCAGACGCTGGATATAGATGAGCAAGGCTTCCGGGCCTACATGGAAGAAGGCTTCCTCATCCTTACGCACCGGCACGATCTGACGGTTCAGCAGCCGGGCGCCCGGCACCATGCCGTACTCTTTGCAGGTCTCCGTAAAGCTGGCAGTTCCTCTGCCGCTGGCAAACTTACGATGGATGCGGGGCTTACTGACAAAGGTGCCCCGCCCCTGCATTTTGACCAGATACCCTTCGGCGCACAGCTCTTCCACGGCACGGCGCACCGTGATGCGGCTGACCGAGTACTCTGCACTCAGTTCCGGCTCCGGGGGGATCTTCTCGTTGGTTTTGTACTTGCCGCTCTCGATCGCGGCACGAATGTCATCCTTTACCTGCTGGTAAAGCGGGACGACAGCACTATCATTGATTGCCATGGAATACCTCACCCTCAAATTGAGTATATCGTTATAAACATTATATTCATCTTATGGCTATGATAGTGCATATTCTGCGAATTGTCAAGTAAAACTTGCAGTCAATTTTTTGTGCGAGGTGACGGATGCGCCCCGTGCTGCACAGGGCACCCCATTTTCCAGTGCCCTGCCGGGAAGAATCCAAAGAGCGGCGGAACGCTCGTTGGCACACGACTTTGCTTGCAAAGTCTAGTGTGTTACACCTTGGTTCCGGCTGATGCGGAAAAGGGGCTGCGAGAGGTTCCGGCAAGCACCTGTTCTGTGGCAGAAGGATGCGCGGATGGGCGTGGCAGTTGACGGTCTTTGCCCACCCAGCGCAGGCTTTCAGAGGAACCAATGGTGTACGTTCTCCTGTCCTGCCGCAGCAGCGTTTCTCCTATAAGGCGCAGGGCAAATGATCAGCGTCTGTGCTTGCCCCGGTTGCCTGCAATTGTCCCCGGTTTCAGCATTGCCGTTTTATAAAGAATCTTCTTTATCAGCTTTCTTTCATCCTCTGTCAGCTTATCGTAGTTGATGCCGATTGCCTTTAATGCCGTTCGGATCTTCTTTTCATCCGCAGACCCTTCAAGTTTCTGTGCATCCTCCAGTTCCTTCATCAGGTTGTCGATTATTGAACCATCCGAAGTGGTCTTGTCCTTGCGGTGTTCCGTCTTGATGTTCTTCAGGATAGCCACCAACTCGTCATACAAGACCCGACCAAAGTACTCATCTTCATCGATCTGCCCCAGCTTCAAGGTGCTCATGTACAGATCATTTTCATCTGCTGCATACTTCTTTTTCAGCATTTGCCGCGTTGCTTCCAAACCGGCATTGAGGTTTTGAATGTTTGCGCTGACATATCCATCCACATAGATTTCCAGATCGGTCATGAACCGCTGGAAATTCTCATGCACGATCAGCTCACACAGCAGCCGATGATTGAATTTTCCATTCCTTAATACGTCCACTGCGCCATCGCTCAGATGCAAGTCCGAAAGGACTGCATCTGGGCGTTTTTTGTTTTCCGTCACACCCAGCAGGTAGTCCGTGGTCACGCCATAGAACTCAGCCAGCGTTGTCACCGCGTAAATGCTGAGGTCGGTCACATCGTCGCTCTCATACTTCGACAGTGCCGATTTGGACAGACCCGTCTGCTCTGCCAGCGTTTCCAGCTTCAGATTCCGCTCCACACGCAGGTCTTTGAGCCGTTCTCCCAGTGTCAGCTTGATGTTCATGGTCGCACCTCCGATGTTTTTTGCACAGTATACCACTTCCAGCGGTTCCTGTCCATAAGCGTGGAATTTTGCAGTTTCTGCACCTGTTTTCCGACATTATGGATATACGGCACAGCGGCCATCATGGTGCTATCCTATAGACAGAAAGAAAACATATTAACTCCCCAGCAGCGAACATATTAAGGGCTTCCCGCGAAAGCCCTCTGAAATATCTTTCATAACAGAACCTTGAGAACAGAATGACCGTCCGAACTGCCCAGACCGCCAAGACCTCCCATCGGGGGAGCGAGCGCCCTGCATGGGGCCGACACAGAGTCCAAAAAGATTTCCTGTCGGAAGGCAGCAAGGGAGACCGGCTTCACCGAAGTTCCCATTTGGGGAACACCGGTGACCTTGAACGTGGCAGGGATCAAATTGATCCGTGCCAGAGCCTTTGACCAAAGGAGAAATTTTGAGTTTATATCAAAAGATCAAGTCCGCCATCACCGTTCGGCAGGTGGGAGAGATGTACGGCATGGAGCCCGACCGCCATGGCATGGTGTGCTGTCCGTTCCACTCCGACAACCACCCCAGTATGATGCTGAACGAATCCTACTATTACTGTTTCGCTTGCGGGGCCAATGGAGATGCCATCGACCTCACCGCCAAGCTGTTCGACCTGAACCCCCGGCAAGCCGCCGAGAAGCTGATACACGACTTCGGGCTTGACCCGGACAAGCCGCCCGCCAATGCCATCGCTCTGCCGCCGCCCAAGCGTGGCCTGACGGACGAGCAGTGGGCAGACATCGCCTACTGTCTGCGGGTGCTGACCGACTATCTCGACCTGCTGCACGACTGGCGAGAGTGTTACAAGCCCGCCAGCCCGGAAGAACCGCATGACCCACGGTTTGAAGAAGCCCTCCACACGACCGAGACCATCGAGCACCTGACGGACTGCGTTGCATTTGGGACGCCCCAGCAGAAGGCCGCTGCCGCCGCACAGCTGCTGTCCGGGTCGTACCTGCTGATGCTGGAGGAGCGCACCGACCGCCTTGCTCTGGCAAAGTGCGCCTGATAATTTATTCACCCGAAGTGGTGGGTCTCACCGTGAGACCCACCACTTCACTTTTCTAAAGGAGAACCACCCTATGAAGAAAAACATTTCCCGCAATCCCTTATGGCCGGACTGGTACAACGGCAAGAAAATTGACGAAGTCCAGTTTGGACGTGCCTTTCTGGAACAGTGGCCGCTGAAATGCGTCAACGGTACGCTGTACACGCTGGACGGTCCGGTGGAGGACGAGAGCGAGATCAAGCAGCGCATCTTGGAGAACATCGAGGAATATGTCACCTCCGGCCTGTCCAAAAAAGTCACCAACATTCTGGAGACCATCAAGCTGCTGGCTTTTTCCGACCCGTTCCCCATCGAGCAGGACTGCATCCACCTCCAGAACGGCGTGTACCATCTGCCGGACGGCTCTTTTCAGGAGAGCCGCCTGTTCTGCCAGAACCGCCTGCCTGTGAAGTATGACCTGAAATCACCCAGCCCTGACCGCTGGCTGACCTTCCTGCACGAGCTGCTGGACGATGCCGACATCCCCACCTTACAGGAATATCTGGGCTACTGCCTGATCCCCAGCACCAAGGGGCAGAAGATGATGCTCATTGTCGGTAAGGGCGGCGAGGGCAAGTCCCGCATCGGGCTGGTGCTCAAGCGGCTCATGGGAGATGCCGCCAGCAATGGCAGCGTCCAGAAAGTCGAGAACAACCGCTTTGCCCGCGCCGATCTGGAACGCCGCCTGCTGATGATCGACGATGACATGGACATGAACGCCCTGCCCAAGACGAATTATATCAAGACCATCGTCACCGCCGAAGCCAAGCTGGACTTGGAGCGCAAGGGTGTCCAGAGTTACCAGCGGGACATCTACGCCCGGTTCCTCTGCTTCGGCAACGGTGCGCTGACCTCGCTGTACGACCATTCGGACGGCTTCTTCCGCCGTCAGCTCATCCTGACCACCAAGGACAAGCCTGCTGACCGCACGGATGACCCTTTCCTTGTGGAGAAGATGTGCGCCGAGTTGGAAGGCATCCTGCTCTGGTGTCTGGAAGGGCTGCACCGGCTGGTGCAGAACGATTTCCGCTTCACGGTCAGCGAACGAGCCGCTGCCAACGTGGACACCATCAAGCGCAGCAGCAACAATGTCATCGACTTTATGGAGTCCGAGGGCTATTTCCGCTTCAAGGCGGACTACTCCATCAGCTCCAAGGAGTTCTACGACATTTATAAGCAGTGGTGCGAGGACAACGCCTGTCACAGCGTATCGGCCATCCGTTTCAGCGCAGAACTGCGCCAGAATGACCGCCGCTACAACCTTGAAGCCACCAACAACATCTACCTGCCCGGTGGCCGCAGGGTGCGGGGTTTCGTGGGCATTGAGCCGCTTGTCCACCCCTGTCCGTAAAAAGTGCATTTTTTTCACGGAAGAAGTTCGTACAACCTGTACGGTCTGTACTTGTACGCACCTGTACGGCAAATCGTCGCAAATTAAAACGTGGTATCGTTTAAATTTCGGATTTTCGTACACCGTACGAACCGTACAGGTTATTTGAAGTCCGTACAGATTTTTTGTACACCTCAAGAAGGAGCGTGATCTATGAAAGCCCAATACGGCATTTTAAGGTTCAAAAAGTATAAGGGGCCAGCAATCAGCCCCATCGAAGCCCACAACGAGCGCACCAAGGAGCAGTACGCCAGCAACCCGGACATCGACACGAGCCGGAGCCGCTACAACCTCCATCTGGTGCAGCCACAGGGCAGGTACCGGGAAGAAGCCGACCGCATGATAGCCGCCGCCCACTGCCGTGTCCGCAAGGACAGCGTGCGGGTGGTAGAGGCTCTTGTCACCGCCAGCCCGGAGTTTTTCAAGGATAAGACCAACCGGGAGATCAGGGCGTACTTTGCGTACGCCCTGAAATTTTTGGAGGGCAGACAGCGCCCGGATACCTTCCTCTCTGCTGTTGTCCACATGGACGAGAAAACGCCCCACCTGCATCTCTGCTTTGTGCCACTGACCCCTGACGGACGGCTGAGCGCGAAAGAGATCATTGGCAACCGCAAAAACCTTGTGAAGTGGCAGGACGAGTTCTGGCAGCACATGGTCAAGCAGTACCCGGAGCTGGAACGGGGCGAAAGTGCCAGCCAGACCGGGCGGGAGCACATCCCGCCCCGCATCTTCAAGGAGATGACCCAACTGACCAAGCAGAAGGAGCAGCTGGATGCCCTGTTGGTGGGCATCACCCCCTTCAACGGCAAGAGCCGTGCGGCGGAGATCAGCAAGGTGCTGGACAGCTATATCCCGGCAGTGTCCAAAATGCGCACCGAACTGAACCGCTATCAGGTCGCCTTTACGGAGACCGCCGCCGAGAACAGACAACTGAAAAAGAAAAACAAGACGCTCTCTGCCTCGCTGGACAAAGCGAAGGAAGGGAGCGTCTTGAAGCGTCTGGAGGATGCCAAGCTGCGACAGGACTATGAAGCCGCCCTGAAAACGCTGGACAGCATCCCGCCGGAGGTCATTCGATTCTATGAGAACCGCACGCAGGAATCTGTGGTGCGCCACGATAAGTAAGGAGCAACGCCTATGTGTAATAAAATGTACGAGAATGTGAAATCTTTGGATTATACGAAAAAGTTCTTGCAGTCGGACTCTGATCCGGCTACAATGGAGGTGGTCACTCGAACCAATGCCGTCAAGTCTCCGACCAACAGCCCTGAGACCACAAAGCTGGTGTACACGGTAAAGGAGGTCGCGCAGATGCTGGCCATCAGCCAGCGTGCCGCCTACAACCTGTGCAACAGTACCACCGAGTTCCGTGTCCTGCGGGCAGGCGGAAGCATCCGCATCCCGAAGGACAGTTTCGATGCATGGCTCTACCGGGCAGCTTGATAAGGAGGCAAATCTATGGCATATATCACGAAACGCGGCAGCTCTTACAGCGTCCGCTACACCTATCAGGACGAGCACGGCAAGAGTTGCGACAAATGGGAGAGCTTTCCCACCAAAGAGGAGGCGATCAAACGCCAGAAGCAGATCGAGCACGAGCTGGCGACCGGCAATTTCCTGATCCCGTCCACGGTGACGGTGGCAGAGTTCCTGATGGACTGGCTACCCAAGCAGTGCAGCAAGCACAAGTGGGCACCCAAGACCTACCAGTCCAATCTGGCACTCATCCAGAACCTCATCATCCCTTATATCGGGGAGATGCAGATGCAGAAGCTGCGACCCTACCACATCGAAGCCCTGTACGACACCCTGAGCAAGACCCCTTGCGGACAGTATGTGGGCGGCAAGCGGCGAGACCTCTCGCCCAAGCAGCAGAAGCGCACCCTCTCCGGCACTACTCTCCATGAAGTCCACCAGCTTCTGCACAATTCCTTTCTGCTGGCGGTGGAGTGGGGCATCCTCATCAAAAGCCCCGTCCCGGTGGAAGCACCCAAAAAGACCACCCAAGAGCGCAGCATCTGGGAGGTGGAGGAGATGCGGGCAGCGCTGGACAGCATGGAGGACCCCATCCTGCATCTGGCGGTGCACCTGACGCTGGTGGGTGCGCTCCGAGAGGGTGAGGTTGCCGGTCTGACCCCGGAGGACATCGACTTTGATGCCGCCAACGGCATGGGCACCTTCACCGTCAACCGTTCCATGCAGCGGGTGCAGAAGGACACGCTGGCGCAGGTGGACAAGGGCTGCATCCTCCGCATCTTCCCGGACAAGCTGGAGGGCAGCAAGACCTCCCTCATCCTGAAAGACACCAAGACTGAAGCCTCCTGCCGCACCATCTTTATGACTGCCGCCCTGCGGGAGGAGCTGAAGCAGTGGCTGGAACGGCTGAAACGGGAAGAAGCCCTCGACCCGGAGCGATACCGCAACAGCGGGATGCTGCTGCGGCTGCCCAACGGTCTGGCGGTAGAGCCGGTACTCATCCGCAAAAAGTTCCTGAAATGGCAGGACGCCCACCCGGAATTCCCCCGCATTGTGTTCCACGGTCTGCGCCATTCCAGTGCCACCTATCAGCTGATGATCTCCGGCGGTGACATCAAGGCGGTGCAGGGGACCACAGGACACGCCAGTGCAGATATGCTGGTGAACACCTACGCTCATATCCAGCAGTCCTCCCGTGTGGAGCTGGGCAAGAAGTTTGAAAGCGGCTTCTATGCCAAGCCCGGTACCTCCAGCCCGCAGGCTGTACCCGCCGCAGGCGAACCTACCATCTCCATGACGGCTCTCTTGGAATTGCTCAAGGATGCCGACCCGGAAATGAAGGCAAAACTCCGCTTAGCCCTGCTCACCTGATGCAAAAAAGGGCACTGATTGCAATGCAATACAGCGCCCTACATAATCGGACATGGAAAACACCGACCGTGCAAAAACCGTGCAGAAACCGTGCACCCATGGCTTACAAAACAAAAAAGCCATGAAATCTTTCGATTTCACGGCATTTTCTGGTGCGATGGAAGGGACTCGAACCCCCGGCCTACTGATTCGTAGTCAGTCACTCTATCCAGCTGAGCTACCAACGCATACGTTCCGCTCGGAACATGATGTATTTTATCACTCAGACTGGGTTTTGTCAACCGTTTTTTGCAAATATTTTTATCTTTTTCAAAAAGCAGCATTTTTTATGATTTTTCTTGTATCGTTTTTGTCGTTCTTGTGCTATAATAGCTTTACCATATGTTTTTAATCTGTGTCCGTGCAGGGGTACAGGAGCTTTGCGGGCAGCACCGCGTGGAGGCTGCGCCGCCGGGTTTTCTCTGCAGCGAGACACCACGGAGGGTAGATCCTATGAAACTGGTAAGCGTGGAAACTCCCGAAAAGAGTGTCTGCAAAATGACCTTCAGCGCCAGCCCCGAAGAGCTGGAAGCTGCATCCAACGCCGTTTACGAACGCACCCGCGCCTCCTATACGATCCGCGGCTTCAAGAAGGGCGAAGCGGACCGCGCACAGATCGAGGCTGACCGCGGCGAGCACACCTTCTGGTACGATGCCATCAACGATCTGATGGACAAGGACGTGCCCGCGCTGTATGATGCCGCTATGGCAGAGCACGGCTTTGTGGCTGTTGACAATCCTGTGTACGATCTTGTGAGCGTGAAAAAGGACGAGGGCTTTGTGGCCACTGCCACTGTTGCCCTGCAGCCTGAGCTGAACCTGACCAAGACCACCGGCTTTACCGCCGAGTGCGTCACCCCGGAAGTGACCGACAAGGAGATCGACAATGTGCTGGAGCGCCGCCGCGCTGCTGCCGCTGAGCTGGTGCCGCACAAGGGTCCTGCCGTAAAGGGCAACATCGTACATATCGATTACGAAGGTCTGCTGGAGGGCAAGCCCTTCCAGGGCGGCACCGCAAAGAACCAGGCCGTCCAGCTGGGCAGCGGCCGCATGATCCCCGGCTTTGAAGAGGGCATTCTGGGCCACAAGGCAGGCGAGGAATTCGAGATCTTCGTCACCTTCCCGAACCGTTACCACGCAAAGGATCTGGCCGGTAAACCCGTCGTGTTCAAGATCAAGCTGATCGACGTATGTGTGCGCCAGATCCCTGCTCTGAACAGCGACTTTGCCAAGAAGGTTGCCAATGTGGACACCATGGACGAGCTGCGCGCACAGGTCAAGCAGCAGCTGCACGACGGCAAGCACGCCGGTGCGCTGAACCGCGCCAAGGATCAGATCCTGACCCAGCTGGCCGATGCTTCTGAGGGCGAACTGCCCAGCGTGCTGGTGGAGACCACCTACCAGCAGCAGATGGAGCAGATCCAGCAGCAGCTGCAGATGCAGCGCCTGAGCCTGGATCGCTACCTGAGCCAGATCCACGAGACCCGCGAGAGCTTTACCGCCAAGGTGCGCTCTTCTGCCGAGAAGACCGCCCGTGTGCACATGGCTCTGCTGCAGATTGCACAGCAGGAAAATCTGGTGCCCACCGAGGAAGATATCGATAAGGCTCTGGCCGCTCGTGCAGAGCGCGCCAAAAAGACGCTGGAAGAGATCAAGGAAAAATCCGATATTCCCGCCATGCGCCGCAACGAGGGCATCCGCAAGGCTGCCGACTGGGTGATCGAGCACTCCACCATTGAAGAAAAGTAAGTTCTGATACAGAGAAAGCCCGTGCAGTTTCCGGCTGCACGGGCTTTCTTTTTTCATTTGAAGGGCAGGGGATATCAGCTCAGAAGGTTGAATCCCATAATGACCACGCCCAGCACCACCAGCACAATACCGGTGGCACGGTTCAGGGTCTTGGGGTCTGCCTTATTGGCAAACACAGCGGCAATGCGCGCCCACAGCAGGGTGAACGCCACGCACAGCGCCCAGACGAACCAATTGGGCGCACCGCCGATCATGAAGTGGGAGACAGCACCGGTCAGAGCGGTGAAGGCCATAATGAACACGCTGGTGCCCACGGCGGTCTTCAGCTCGTAGCCCAGCACACTGGTGAGGATGAGCAGCATCATCATGCCGCCGCCTGCGCCGATGAAGCCGCAGATGAAGCCGATGAGCACACCGCACACGATGGACTGGATGGCACGCTTTTTGGCGCTGACACCCTGCATAGCTTCCTTGGTCGTCATGACCGGGCGCACAATAAACTTGACGCCCAGCAGGAAGGTCATGAACACCGAGAAGCCGCCCATGGTGGCCGAGGGCACTCTGCTGGCCACCCAGCTGCCCACCACCGTGAACACCAGCACGCTGGCCATCATGATCAGGCCGTTTTTGATATCCAGGTTCTTGTTTTTGTGGTAGGTATAGGCCGAAACGGCGCTGGCCAGCACATCCGAAGAAAGGGCGATGCCCACCGCCATATAGGGGTCCATGTGCAGGAAGGTGATGAGCATGGGGCTGATGACCGCCGCCGCGCTCATACCGGCAAAGCCGGTGCCAAGGCCGGCCCCCATGCCGGCAAAAAAGGTGACAAGAACCGTAAACAACACGTTCATTTTATGCGTTCTCCTTTATAATTTCGTCCAGATTTTTCCCGATCAGCTCCATGGTCCGGAAAAAGACCTCCTGATCGGCCGGCTCCACATGGTCCAGCAGGCGCTTGAAAAAGGCATTCTGCACCACACGCCCCTTGCGGATGATCGGGTCTGCCTTGCCGGTGCAGAGAAGCTTCGTTTTGCGGCGGTCGCCGACCACAGCGTACCGTTCCAGATACCCTTCCTGCACCAGCCTATCCACATTCATGGAGACGAGGTTCGCCTTGATATGCCGCACCTCCACGATGTCCCGGGCCGTTTTATAGTCCGGGTTGTTGGCGAGGAACAGCAGGATGTCCAGCGCCGTCTGCGACAGGCCAAGCTCCTGACACAGCGGCTTGCAGACGGCATTGTACGCCTGCGCGGTCTTGATGGAAAATTCGATATTCGGGTTCACAGCAGGTCTGTCCTTTCATCTTTGAATGATTCATTTTTGAAGTATTATAGTGCAGATGAGGGGAGTTGTCAAGGGGGGAACTCCCTCAGTCGCGGCTTACGCCGCGCCAGCTCCCCCGAAGGGGGAGCTTTTTGTCATCTTCCGGTTAGCACAAATAAAGCTCCCCCTTCGGGGGAGCTGGCGAACGCAGTGAGCCTGAGAGGGTTCTTCCCGCCGCGCGGCTGTTTCCGCAGGAAATCAGCGCGGCAGATGCTGTTTTCCTCCACGACCCCACCCGTGAAAACGCAATGCCGGGCGGTCCGCAGACCGCCCGGCATTGCTCTATTATAAGTAATTTTTCCGCTGAATATGCGCAGAGCAGCGCGGAGCGCATTCCAATCGTTTTTCTCAGAACAGCGCCACAGCCGCCAGACGCACCAGCAAAGCGCACAGCCATGCCACGGCGCACTGGTTCACCACCATGATGACCGCCCACTTGTTGCCCAGCTCCCGCTTGACCGAGGCCACTGCCGCGATGCAGGGGGTGTACAGCAGGCAGAACACCAGCAGGGGAGCCGCCTGCGCCGGGGTGAGGGCCGCCGACAGCGCAACTTCGGAGCCAAAGAGGATGAGTAGCGAGGACACCACGCTCTCCTTTGCCATGAAGCCGGTGATGAGGGCGGTGGAGATGCGCCAGTCCGCAAAGCCCAAAGGCCCGAACAGCGGGGCGATGTCGCCCGCAATGCGGGCAAGGATGCTGGCCTGCGGGTCGGCGGTCAACCGCAGCTGCAGGTCAAAGTTCTGCAAAAACCAGATGACGATGGTGGCCGCAAAGATCACCGTGAAGGCCTTCTGCAAAAAGTCCCGGGCCTTTTCCCACAGCAGCTGTGCCACGTTTTTCAGGCCGGGCAGGCGGTAGTTGGGCAGCTCCATGACAAAGGGCACCGCCTCGCCCTTGAACACCGTGCTCTTGAGCAGCAGTGCCGCCAGCACGCCCACCGCGATGCCGGTAAAGTACAGCAGCACCATCACAAGGCCCGCATACTGCGGGAAGAATGCCGCCGCAAACAGGCTGTAGATGGGCAGCTTTGCCGAGCAGCTCATGAACGGGGTGAGTAGGATGGTCATTTTGCGGTCGCGCTCCGAGGGCAGGGTGCGGCTTGCCATGACGCCGGGCACCGTGCAGCCAAAGCCGATGAGCATGGGCACGATGCTGCGGCCCGAAAGGCCGATGCGGCGCAGCAGCTTATCCATCACAAAAGCCACGCGGGCCATGTAACCGGTATCCTCCAGCATAGAGAGGAAGAAGAACAGCACCACGATGATGGGCAGAAAGCTCAGCACGCTGCCCACGCCGGTAAAGACGCCGTCGATGAGCAGGGAGTGCACCGCCGCGTTGACGTTCCAGTTGGTAAGCGCCGTGTCCACGATGCCGGTCAGGGCGTCGATGCCCGTTTCCATCAGGTTCTGGAAGAACAGGCCGATGACGTTGAAGGTGAGGAAGAACACCAGACCCATGATGGCGATAAAGGCCGGGATGGCGGTGTATTTGCCGGTGAGGAATTTGTCGATGCGGTTGGAGCGCAGCTGCTCTTTGCTTTCGTGGGGCTTGACCACCGTCTTGGCCACCAGCTCCTGAATGAAGGAGAACCGCATATCCGCAATGGCGGCGGCGCGGTCCAGCCCGCGCTCCTGCTCCATCTGCACGATGATATGCTCGATCATCTCTTTTTCGTTCTGATCCAGCTTCAGGGCTTCCTCGATGCGCTGGTCGCCCTCCACCAGCTTGGTGGCGGCAAACCGCACCGGAATGCCCGCCGCCTTAGCGTGGTCCTCGATCAGGTGGATGATGCCGTGGATGCAGCGGTGCACCGCGCCGCCGTGGTCGTCCTCACTGCAGAAATCCATGCGGCCGGGCCGCTCCTGATACTTTGCCACATGAAGGGCATGGTCTACCAGCTCATCCACGCCCTCATTCTTGGCGGCAGAGATGGGAATGACCGGGATGCCCAGCATGGCCTCCATCTTGTTGATGCGCACCGTGCCGCCGTTGCCGCGCACCTCGTCCATCATGTTCAGCGCCAGCACCATGGGGGTGTCCAGCTCCATGAGCTGCATGGTCAGGTAGAGGTTGCGCTCGATGTTGGTGGCATCCACGATATTGATGATGCCGGTGGGCTTTTCGCCGATGATGAATTGGCGGGTGACGATCTCCTCGCTGGAATAGGGGGACATGGAGTAGATGCCCGGCAGGTCGGTGACCTCAGTCTCCGGGTGGCCCTTGATGGCACCGCTCTTGCGGTCCACCGTCACGCCCGGGAAATTGCCCACATGCTGGTTGGAACCGGTGAGCTGGTTGAACAGGGTGGTCTTGCCGCAGTTCTGGTTGCCAGCCAGCGCAAAGGTGAGGGTCCTGTCCTCGGGCAGGGGATTCTCCCCCTTTTTAATGTGGTATTTTCCGCCCTCGCCAAGGCCGGGGTGATCCACCATTTTATCATCTGCTGGAGCTGCCGACATTGCCGGGGCCTTTTCGGTGGGGGTGATGCCGATCTGCGCGGCATCGTCCAGCCGGAGGGTCAGCTCATAGCCATGGATGCGCAGCTCCATGGGGTCGCCCATGGGTGCCAGCTTGACCAGCGTGACCTCCACCCCCGGGATCAGGCCCATATCCAGAAAATGCTGGCGCAGTGCACCGCTGCCGCCGACGGTATCCACAACAGCGCTTTTTCCGATCTGCAATTCTTTTAATGTCATAAGATCGACCTTCTCATTTTATCCACTGTCAACGTGTGTTAGTTTGTGTTAACAATAGTAATATAGGCTAACTTTGCGCGGTTGTCAATAGATAAAATGGTGAAGGTTTAACTCCCCCAGTCTGCTGCGCAGACAGCCCCCTCTGGGATGGGGCCTTTGGCATAGCGGGAAAGTTTGCAGCTAAAACGCAAAGCCTGCAGGCACGCCAGAGGCTCCCTCTCCGAGGAATCTGGCAAAACCGTCAGGTTTTGGCTGAGGGAGCTCACGCAAAAAAGCCGTGCACCCTCTTTTTCAGAGAATGCACGGCTTTGGAGGTTTATGCGTTTACTTCACGGTGTGGTAGCCATCGGGGTTGTTCTTCTGCCAGTTCCAGCTGTCGGCACACATTTCCTCAATGCCGTATTCCGCCACCCAGCCAAGCTCGTTCTTTGCCTTGGTGGGGTCTGCATAGCACTCGGCAATGTCGCCGGGGCGGCGCGGGTCGATCACATAGGGGATCTCCTTACCGCAGGCCTTGGAGAATGCGTGGATCACATCCAGCACGCTGTAGCCCTTGCCAGTGCCCAGATTGCAGATGAACAGGCCGCAGTTCGTTTCCAGCTTCTTGATGGCGCACACATGGCCGCGGGCCAGATCCACCACGTGGATGTAGTCGCGCACGCCGGTGCCGTCCGGGGTGGGATAGTCGTTGCCAAAGACATGCACCTTTTCCAGCTTGCCCACGGCCACCTTGGCGATGTAGGGCATGAGGTTATTGGGGATGCCGTTGGGGTCCTCGCCGATGAGGCCGGACTTGTGCGCACCAATGGGGTTGAAGTAGCGCAGCAGGGCCACGTTCAGGCTGGGGTCTGCCTTGCACACATCCTGCAGGATGCGCTCGGTGAACACCTTGGTCGTGCCGTAGGGGTTGGTGGTGGCACCGGTGGGGAAGTCCTCGGTGATGGGCACGCTGGCGGGGTCGCCATAGACGGTTGCGGAAGAGCTGAACACGAAGTTGTGGCAGTTGTGATGGCGCATCACGTCCAGAATGACCAGCGTGCAGTTGAGGTTGTTGTAATAGTATTCAATGGGCTTGGAAACACTCTCGCCCACGGCCTTGTAGGCTGCAAACTGGATCACAGCAGTAATGTCCGGGCACTCAGAGAAGATGTGCTCCACATCCTCGTGCTTGGTCATATCTGCCTTGTAAAAGCGGAAGTCCTTGCCGGTGATCTGCTTGATGCGGTCCAGCACCACCGGAGATGCATTGTAATAGTTATCTGCCACAACAACGTCGTAGCCAGCGTTCAGCAGTTCGATGCAGGTGTGGCTGCCGATATAACCGGCGCCGCCGGAAACCAAAATTGCCATAGCCTAGTACCTCTCTCACTCATTTACATTACAGTTGATGCCGGCATTCCCCGGCCTTGCCTAAAGAATACCGCTTTTATGGCTCAGAATCAAGGGATGCGTCTTCTATTTAGATGAATTTTTGTTGCATCTTTGTTTTTGAGGTTTTGATTTAAAAACGTTTTTTTGTATTTTGTCATGGATAAAAGGCACGGTTTGTGCAAAACATAGAAATGGGGACGGGAGAACCCTCTCAGTCACGGCTTACGCCGTGCCAGATTCCCCCTTTGGGGGAGCTGGCTGCGACCATCGGGAGCAGACTGAGAGGGTTGTCGCCGTAGGCGACTGGGGAAGTTCTCCTCCTGCCACGCAAAAAACGTCTGCCGGAGCAGACGTTTTTGTGTGGTGCATCATTTTTTACAATTTTCCGCACTGCTTGCCGGTGAAAAAGCGCAGGGTGGTGGTGGCGCGGAACACCTTGCCTGCCCGCAGCACTGTGGTGGGGAACTCCGGGTGGGAAGGGCTGCAGGGGTAGTGCTGGGTCTCCAGCGCAAAGCCGCCGTACTTCTGCATGGGCACGCCGCCCTTGCCGGGGGTGGGGCAGTCCTGCAAAAAGTTTCCGGTGTACAACTGGATGCCCGGCTGGGTGGTGTACAGCTTCATGCTGATGCCGGTCTTTTCACTGGTGACCCATGCGCAGATGCTCTGGCTGGAGCCGCGGGCGCGGTCGATCACAAAGCAGTGGTCGTAGCCACCGCCCACCATGGTGGTCTGGGCAAAGCCGGTATCGATATCCCGGCCAATGAGCTTTCCCTCGGTAAAATCCATGGGGGTGTTTGCCACCGGCAGAATGGCACCGGTGGGGCAGGTCTGATTGTTGCCTTCCAGATAGTTGGAGGCATAGATGCGCAGCTTCTGGCCCAGAACATCGCCCTCACCATTCAGGTTGAAGTAGCTGTGGTTCGTGAGGTTCACGATGGTATCCGCATCCGAAGAGACGCGGTAATCCATGCGGAAGGTATTGTCCTCCGTAAGGGTGTAGCGCACCGCCAGCTTCAGGTTGCCGGGGAAGCCGTCCTCGCCGTCCGGGCTTTCGGCCTCCATCAGCAGGGTGTCGCCAAAGGCCTTCACCCGGTACAGCTTACGGGAGAAGCAGCCGTGCAGGTGGTTGGGGCCGTTGTTTGCTTCCAGCTGATAGGTCTTGCCGCCCACGCTGAAGGTGGCATTCTCGATGCGGTTTGCATAGCGGCCCACGAACGCGCCGCAGCAGGTGCTGCCGGAGGACGTGAAGTCATCCTCATAATCTGCCATGGTGTCGTGGCCCAGCACGACATCCACCGGGCCGTTCTTGGCCGGAACGATGATGTTTTTAATGATGCATCCGTAGTCCAGAACGCTCACCGTCAGGCCGCCGGGGTTGGAAAGGATGTACTCTGTAACATTTGCGCCCTGTTTGGTCACACCGAAGGGCTTGGAGCGGATCTGTGCCATTGGGCATTCGCCTCCTCAGATTTTACTCGGACATACAGTCAGGCAGACTTCCACTGTATTCTATCTTATTTATGATTATATCACAGTTTTATATCTTTGTGGGGAACGGATTTTAGAATTTGCATCCAATTTTTCCAGCTATTTTTTGTTGAAATTATTCAGTTGGCGGGGCATGTAACCGGAAAGAGGAGCTTCCCGCGCAGAGCGTTTTCGCGTGGATCAAGTTTCATGCCTTTTGTAAAAAGCATTACCGCCGGGTACGTTCTCTTTTGCGTGCCAAAAGAGAACCAGAAAAGCACCCGCTACTTTCGAGGCGCGGGAGGCACGAACTAGGGGCTGCTCGCCCCTAGTAACCCCAAAGCAGAAAGGCTCCATACAAAAAATCCAAGTCGCTCCGCTAGAGGATTTTTTGTGTTGCGCCGATTTTGAGTCGCTGCGCGACGGCGGTACGCCGACAGCAGCAGATGCC
Source organism: uncultured Faecalibacterium sp. (assembly GCF_900066275.1). Lineage (NCBI taxonomy): Bacteria > Bacillati > Bacillota > Clostridia > Eubacteriales > Oscillospiraceae > Faecalibacterium > uncultured Faecalibacterium sp. The sequence goes on from NZ_FMFG01000008.1 coordinate 23,240, forward strand.
GCTTCCCGTTACGACCTTTCCCGTGAAAACGCAATGCCGGGCGGTCCGCAGACCGCCCGGCATTGCTCTATTATAAATAATTCTTCCGCTGATGATACGCAAAGCAAAGCGGCGCGCATTCTAAATCGTCATGCTGTCGTCAGGCTTCCGGCTGTGCCGTGCCCGCAGACTTCTGCGCCGCAATGAACTCGGCTGCATCGTCCGGAATGTCGTCCAAATCATCGTCGCTGCCAACATCCACGTTGAGCGGCGGCTTCTTGAACAGGATATCGTACAGCACCGGAACGATATACAGGGTCATCAGGGTGGCGTAGCTCAGGCCGCAGATGATGACGATGGCCATGCCGCTCATCAGCTGGCTTGCCATATCGCCGCTGAACACCAGCTGCAGCATAGCCAGCACGGTGGTCAGGGTGGTCATGAGGATGGGGCGCATACGGGTCTTGCCGGTAGCCACCAGCGCAGCGCGGCGCTCCATGCCGCCAATGCGCAGCTGGTTTGCATAGTCCACGAACACGATGCCGTTGTTGACAACAGTGCCCATCAGCACGATGAAGCCCATCAGGGAGATCATGGTGAGCTGCTGGCCGGTGATCAGCAGGCCCAGCAGGCCGCCGGTAAAGGCCAGCGGCACCGTGAACAGCACGATGAAGGGGGACAGCAGGCTCTGGAACTGTGCCACCATGACCAGATATACAAAGGGCAGGGCCAGAGCCATCCACTGCACCATTTCGTTCACCATGTAGTCGGTGCCCTCGGTCTCGCCGCCCAGCGTGGTGCTGCAGCCCTCCGGCATCTCACCGCTGGCCGCGTACTCATCCAGCTTCTTCTGCAGCACGCGGGACTGCACCATGGTGTTGTAGCCCTTCAGCGTATCTGCCGTAACGGTGACAAACTCGGTCTGGTTCTCGCTGGTAATGGCATCCGGTGCGGTGCCGGTGGTCCAGCTGGCGATATCGTTCAGGGTGCAGGTACCATTGGTCACTGTGCCGTCTGCCGACATTTCGGTGGTCTCAAAGGTAAGCTCCATCATGTTTTCCTTGGTGACGGGGTCCAGATTGTCCGTGATCTGGACATCCATGGTGGTGCCGTTCACCGTGACGGGGGTCTGGGCGGTGGCGGTGGTGGTGAGCTTTGCCGCGATCTGCTGGTACACCTGCGCAACGGTCAGGCCGTAGGCGCGCACCTTGTCGCGGTCCACCTTCAGGATAATGGTGGCATCGCCGCTGCCAAGGCCGTTGTCCGCATTGGCAAAGCCCTCGGTATCGTTGACGATCTCCATTACCTTCTCGGAAACGGTGGTCAGCGTTTCCGGATCCTTGCCGTAGACCTTGACCGACAGGCCGGTGGCCAGCTGGCTGGTCAGATCATCGGTCATGCCATACAGCTTGACCTCAGCGGTGCAATTCTCGATCTGGGACACTGCATCCTCCATGGCCTGCCGGGTCTTTTCCACCTCACGGGAGGAAAGGCTCTTGCTCATCATAACGTTGATCTTGTATCTGCCGTAGGCATTGGCGGAGTTCAGGATATCGGTAATGGCGGTGGGCAGGCCCAGCTGGCTGATATCCAGACCGGCCATGCTGGTGTCGAGGGTGATGCCCACCTCTTCCACGTTTTCTACATTCAGGGCCACCTCTGCCACCTGACCCGCAATGGCATAGGATTCCTCCTTGGTCAGGCCGTCGGCGGTGGACAGGGTGATCTGCGCCTCGTTGCTGGTGATACTGGGCAGCAGCTCCACGCCCATGTTCAGCACCTGCCAGCCGCTGAACACCAGCAGCACCACCGCCGCGATCAGGGGCAGGGCACGGTGCTGCAGGCACCATTCCAGACTATGGGCATACTTTTCCTGCACCTTTTCAAACCAGGCAAGGCGCTTGGGTTCAGCTTTTTTCAGCACAGTAGAGGATGCCGCCGGGACCACCGTGAGCGCCACGATGAGGGAGGCCATCAGGCAGTAACCGATGCACAGGGACATGGGCATCATCAGACTGCGCACAATGCTGGCCGAGAACACCACCGGCAGGAACACGCACACCGAGGTAAGGGTGGAGGCCACCACCGACATGCCCACCTGTTTTGTGCCCTGCACGGCAGCGCGGGCCGCAGGCACGCCGCGGCTGCGCAGACGGTAGACGTTCTCAATGACGACCACCGAGTTATCCACCAGCATACCAATGCCGAGGGAAAGGCCGGCCAGGGTCATCACGTTCAGGTCCAGCCCGGTAAAGTACATGAGCACCACCGCGAACAGAACGGACAGCGGGATGCTGATGCCGACCACGAGGGTGGGCTTGATATCCTTCAGGAAGATAGCCAGCACGATGATGGCCAGTGCAGCGCCCACCACCATGCTGGTGAGGATGCTGTTGATGACGATGGTGATGTAGTTGCCCTGATTGGACAGCACCACCATGTGCAGGCCGTCGTATTGTTTTTCCAGCTCTTTAAATGCGGTCAGGCAGTTGTCGGAGACCTCGCCTGCACTGGAAGTGGCATTCTTATAGATTTTGAGGATGGATGCCTTTTCGCCGTTCAGGCGGGTGTAGCTGTCGGCGGAGTTATCAATGACCTCCACATCCGCCACATCAGAAAGGCGCACGTCGCCGTAGCCCTCCACATGCAGCAGCAGGGCACCGCTGATATCCTTCACACTGTTGTACTCTTCGCCGACTTTCAGCAGCCAGGACTCGCCGTCCTGATCCTGCACGTAACCGGCCGGCATGGAGAAGTTCTGGGCATAGATGAGCTGCGCCAGCGTTTCAATGTCCAGCTGCTTTGTCACATCGGCCTGTGCCAGAGCGTTGGTCTTGGCCGTCTCGTACTCTGCCTTGGCAGCCTCCAGCTGCTTTTCGTACTCGTTCAGCATTTCACGCGCTTCGGTGAACTGCATATAGGCGTTGAGCTGCTGCTGGGAGAAGCTGCCCAGTGCGCCGGAGAACTCGGTCATCAGCTGGGGCACATTGTCCATGGCCTTGATGGTGCTTTCCAGCGTGTTATAGACCACATTCAGGCTTTCCTGCAGCTGCATCTCATTGGCAAGATCCTCTGCGGTGCTGCCTTCGGAGCCGGTCTCGGTGTTCACGCGCTCCTGCAGTTTCTGCAGGGCGGTAGTGAGCTTATCGGTAATGGTGCGCAGCTCAGCCACAATATCGATCAGAGAGTCGATATCCCGCATACCGGTCTCGTTGAACTTGTCCATGACCTTCTGCAGACCGTCGCGCACCTCGATCAGGGCCTGCTGGATCTCAGGCTCCTTGACCACAGCGATCAGGCTGTTCACGCTCTCCAGAAGAGCCTGCGCCTGCGCGCGCACCGTTTCCACTGCGGCGCCCACCTCGGTGCTCATCTGGCTCATGACCGAGTTGGACACCGTATTGCCAAAGTTTTTCAGCTGCTTTTCGTATTCCTTGCGTCCGGCGGTGATCTGTGCCTCGGCGCTTTCCAGCTGGGAGCGGGCTTCAGCCAGCTGGGTATCGATCAGTTCCAGCAGCTTTGCGTTGATCTCGTCGATCTTATCCTGATTGAGCTGCACCTGCACCAGCTTTTCCACCAGACCGCTGGACGAAACGCTGGACACACCGCCCTTGCGCTGCACTTCCGGCACAAGGGTGTTCTGGATAAACTCAGAAAGCTCGTACTGGTCGGCACCTTCGCGGCTGACAGCCACCGTCATGAAAGCGTTCATGTTCAGGCTGTACTCAATGATGGAGGGGGTCAGGCAGGTGCTGGGCAGGTCGCTTTTGGCCTGATCCAGCTTGTTGGACACCTTGACCAGCGCGCTGTTCATATCCGTATCCTCGGTAAACTCCATCAGCAGCAGGCTGTAGTTTTCTGCCGATGTTGCGGTGATCTTGGACACGCCCGGCACTGTGAGCGAGTTCTGCAGCACATCCGAGACCTCGCTCTCCACGCGCTCCGGGCTTGCGCCGGGATACACGGTGACCACCATCAGATACGGTGTGTTCACGTTGGGCAGCAGGTTCGTATCCATCTTTGTGACCGCCACAAAGCCCAGGATCAGGATCATGACCACTGCAACCAGCACCGTAAACGGCTTTTTGACACTGAATTTTTCCATTTTCTCCTACCGTTTCTCTGCCTTGCCGCAAAGCAGGACAGCTGCTTTCCCTGCGGGAAAGGCTACACTTCAACATTTTTATTATACACGCAAGCCCCCGCCTTGCAAGAGCGGGGTGGGATTCTTTTGCGATTCTTTGGATACTTTCGCAAGATTTTAACATTTGCCGTTCCGTTTTTCCATTTTCCGGCTGCGGGTGCGACCAAATTCGGTCAGTCTTCCTTTATGGATACGCGGCAGCAGGGCAGATTGTTGCACCTTTTTAAAATTTTTCTGCCGAAGCGCCAGAGCCGCTTTTTGTTTTTTGCGTGGAAATGTGCATTTGAATATGTTATACTAGAGTACAGAATGGATCAGCAGGCTCTTTTTCGGGCCTTATCCTATAGATTCGACCGATAAAAACGAGGAACACTATGAAAAAAGTCATTTCCGTCCGTTTCAAAGAGAACGGCAAAAGCTATTATTTTGATCCCGCCGGGGCCGACATCAAAACCGGCGAATATGTGATCGTGGAGACCGCCCGCGGCATTGAGTGCGGCGAGGTGGTGCAGGGCGTGAGGGAGATCGCCGATGCGGCAGTGCCCAAGGCCCTCAAGCCCATTACCCGCATGGCCGACAGCGTGGATATCCGCCGGATGCGCCAGAACCGTGAGGACGAAAAGCGCGCCTACCGCACCTGTCAGGAGTGCATTTCCCGCCATGGCCTGGAAATGAAGCTTGTGGAGGCCGAGTATACCCTAGACCGCTCCAAGATCATGTTCTACTTTACCGCCGATGGCCGCGTGGACTTCCGCGAGCTGGTCAAGGATCTGGCCGGTATCTTCCACACCCGCATCGAGCTGCGCCAGATCGGCGTGCGGGACGAGAGCAAGATGATCGGCGGCCTTGGCATCTGCGGCCAGCCCTTCTGCTGCAGCCGCTTTTTAAAGGACTTCCAGCCCGTCTCCATCAAGATGGCCAAGGAGCAGGGCCTTTCGCTGAACCCCACCAAGATCAGCGGTGCCTGCGGCCGGCTGATGTGCTGCCTTGCCTACGAGGAAAGCGCCTACGAGTACCTGAACAGCATCATGCCCATGGTGGGCAGCACCGTGCGCACGCCGGACGGTCTTGGCACCGTGCTGGAGGTGAACCCGGTTTCCGGCTATCTGCGGGTGCGCTGCGGCACCGAGAGCCTTTCGCCCCGTTACTATAAGGTGGGCGTGTGCGAATATATCAGCGGCGGCAAGCGTGCGCCCCGCCGCCCGGACCCGGACGACGATTACTCCGGCGTGCGCAACCCGGCCCCGGTGGTGGCTTCCTCCGACGATGGCGAAAAGCGCTGCGCGGGCGGCGGCTGCGCCCGGAAGCGCGCTGCCGAAAAGGAGTGAGGGACGCGCCGGAAGTTCTGAGGGGTTAGTCTGCTAAAACTAACTGTTCTTCGTGATTTTTGCCAAAAAACTCCTGCAAATTTGGCCATAAGTTAGCCTGTGCTTTTGTGCAACCCAACAAAAAACAGACTTTTGTGTTTTTCGGGTCACGGTTAGTCTTGCCTTTTCTCACCTGCTTTGTTAAAATGCAGGCAAGGATATGATTTCCGGAGAGACATGCACAGCCGTGCCATACATGACTCTTCATACAATACTTCGGGCACGGAGATAAAAAGGAGAGTTTATTATGGCACACAAGGTTTCTGACGCATGTGTTGGCTGCGGCGCTTGCGAGGGCGCTTGCCCGGTTGGCGCTATCACCGTTGATGGTGTTGCTTCTGTGAACGCAGACGCTTGCATCGACTGCGGCGCTTGCGAGGGTGCTTGCCCCACCGGTGCTATCACTGCTGAATAATTTTAGCAGCTGCACAAAAAACGCATCAAAAGCAGCAGGCCTGTCCAAAGCAGGTCTGCTGCTTTTTTGTTTTGCAGTAATTCGCACAAATTCCCCGAGCAATTCCACGCATTTTTTTGAGAGGGTACGGCACACTTATCTATGGAACATTCTACCGAAGTCTTGTATAATAGAACTATGGTTTATTGCTCGCCGGAGCATCGTTTTGGCTCCGACGCGCTGCTGCTGGCCCGTTTCTGTGAGCCAAAGCGCGCCCAGAAGGCCGCAGACCTGTGCTCCGGCTGCGGCATCGTGGCGCTGGAATGGCACGACCGCGGCCACCGCGGCCCCTGCATGGGGCTGGAGCTGCAGCCCGAGGGCAGCGCTCTGCTTTCCGCTGCGGTGCAGGAGCAGGACATCGGGCACATTGAGCCTGTCTGTGCCGACCTGCGCGCTTTCCGGCAGGGCGAGGGCAGTTTTGACGTGTGTGCGTGCAATCCGCCCTATTTCACGGATGGGCCCCAAAGCCAAAACGCAGCCCACGCCCTTGCTCGGCACGAGAACACCTGCACACTGGACGATGTGTGCCAGTGTGCGTTCCGCCTTTTGAAGGACGGCGGGCGCTTTGCGCTGTGCCACCGGCCGGAACGACTGGCGGAGGTGCTGGCGGTGCTGCGGGCCAACCGGCTGGAGCCGAAGCGGCTGGCCTTTGTAAAGAACAAGGCGGACGGCGCGCCATGGCTCTTCCTTGTGGAAGCGCAGAAGAACCGCAAGACCGGCCTGCGGGTGGAGCCGGATGTGTTGATCAGCGCCGGTGCGGCGTTATATGGGAGGTAAACTATGGCAGGAACTCTTTATATCGTGGCAACGCCCATCGGCAATCTGGACGATATGCCGCCGCGCGTAGCGGCCACCTTTGGCGCGGCAGACTTTATTGCCGCCGAGGACACCCGTGTGACCATGAAGCTGCTGAACTTTCTGGGCCTGAAAAAGCCCATGGTCAGCTACTATGAGCACGCCCTGCAGAAGGGTGAGGGCATCCTGCGCCGCATTGAAGCAGGCGAGAGCTGTGCCCTGTGCAGTGATGCGGGCATGCCCTGCGTCTCCGACCCGGGCGAGGTGATCGTGCGGGACGCACTGGCCCGGGGCATCAAAGTGGTGCCTGTGCCGGCGGCTTCCGCCTGCGTCACAGCGCTGGCCGTGTCCGGGCAGGACACCTCCCGCTGGGTGTTCGAGGGCTTTCTGCCCGTGAACCGCAAGCAGAAAAAAGAGCGGCTGGCTGCGCTTTTGCAGGAAAAGCGCACCACCATCTTTTACGAAGCGCCCCACAAGCTGCGCACCACGCTGGACGATCTGGCCAATGCCTTTGGCGCAGACCGCAGCATCACTCTGTGCCGGGAGCTGACAAAGCTGCACGAGGATATCTGGAAGACTACCCTCGGCGAGGCGGTGGAGCACTACAAGACCAACGAGCCGCGCGGCGAGTATGTGCTGGTGATGGCCGGTGCGCCGGAGACCGCCGACCCGGAGCAGGAGCTGACGCTGGAGCAGGCAGCGCATCGGGCGCTGGAGCTGACCGGGCAGGGCTTTGGCCCCACCGCCGCAGCCAAGGCGGCGGCACAGGGCACACCTTATTCTAAAAGCGAAGTGTACAAGCAGCTGCTGGTATTGCAACAGGGCCAGCAGGCTGGTGAATGACAGCATCTCAGGTAAATGGTAATAGAGGAGGACCCCTTTTGTGACAAAGCTTCTGGTTTTGAGCGACAGCCACGGCGGACGTGCCGCCATTGAGCGCGTGCTGATGAAAGAGAGCAAAAGCATCGATGCCCTGATCTTTCTGGGCGATGGCCTGCGGGATCTGGAACTGGCTCTGACGCTGTACCCCAAGCTGCGGGCCTACTCGGTGGCGGGCAACTGCGATTACGGTGCACTGGAACCCACCGACGGCCTTGCCGCCTTTGACGGCGTGGTGATCTTTTACACTCACGGTCATATGTACGGTGTGAAATACGATCTGGATACGCTGGCAGATGCCGCATCTGCCCGGGGTGCCGAGGTGGCGCTGTTCGGCCACACCCACATCCCCCATGCAGAGACCCGCAGCAAGGTGTTTTTGTTCAACCCCGGCTCCTGCGGCCGGTGTTACACCGGGCCGGACACCTACGGCATCCTGACGCTGGACGAAGGCAAAGTGACTGCCTATGAACATAAAGAGGTACCCAAACAATGAGCATCAATGAGGTGCGCTATCTGCCGGAATGCGGCAGCACCAACGCTTACGTGAAGGAGCATTTTGAAGAGTTCGGCCCGGTGGGTGCGGTGTATACCGAGAACCAGACCGCAGGCCGCGGCCGTCTGGGCCGCAGCTGGGTGAACGCCGAGGGCAAGGCCCTGTATTATACGGCAGCCATCCGGGAACCGCTGGCCCAGCCTGCCACCCTGCCGCTGCTGGCAAGCCTTGCCGTGCGCACCCAGCTCAAGCTGCGCTACGGCGTGGACTGCCAGATCAAGTGGCCCAACGACCTTCTGCTCAACGGCAAAAAGATCGTGGGCATCCTGTGCGAGAGTGTGAGCTACGGCTACCAGCAGCAGGGCCGGGGCATTTTGTGCGGCATCGGCATCAATCTGGCCCAGCCGCAGAGCTACTTTGATGCCGCCGGTCTGCCCAATGGCACCTCGCTGGCGCTGCAGGGCGCAAAGGTGGATCTTTCCACCGACCCCACATGGCTGGCCGAGGGCCTGACCGACTTTGGCTTTGACCGCAACATGTATGTGTTTGCCCGCGATGGCTTTGCACCCTTCCGGGAGGAATACAAGGCCGCCTGCGTCAATCTGGGCCGCCGGGTCACCTTCGACCTGCCGGACGGCGGGCAGGGTGCAGGCGAAGCCGTCGATGTGGACGAAGAGGGCCGTCTGGTGGTGCGCACCGACAGCGGCGAAGTGCACGTTTTTACCGGCGAAGTATCGGTGCACGGCATCTATGGGGCCGTGTAAAAGCACTCTTTATAATATATGAGCGTCCCGGGAATTTTCCTCGGCTGGTTCAGTCGAGGAAAGACCCGGGGCTTTTTTCAGCTTTGTCCAAGGCCCGCCGAAAGCAGGGAAAAGGAAAGCTTTTCCATCCTTCCTCTGGACAGGCGCGCACGCTGTTAAAAGGCATTCTTTTCCGCAAAGCTGTTCTCCATATGCGTACAGTTTTTGGATCATATGGAATTTTTTCGCACGCTTTTGCCCAAATTTCCCGCAAAATGCTTGAATAAACGAATTTTTTGTAAATTTCTTGTGTACATTTCCAGTTGCCAATTCAGTCATACTTTAGTATAATAGAGTATGTGCCAGCGCGTCCTTTTGGATGGGATGCGCGTGTTTAGGAAATCGGAAAACGGACAGCACAAGCGCCCTGCCCCAAAAAGCAAGGCGCTTGTGCTGTCGCAAGGAGAGCAAACATGAAAGATCAAGAATCCTTCAAGCCGTATATTCCTGCGGAAAAGATCACCGCAGAAATGACGGCGACCTCTGTGATCATGGGCATCATCCTGTCCGTGGTCTTCGGCGCTGCAAATGCTTATCTGGGCCTGCGCGTCGGCATGACTGTTTCTGCCTCCATCCCGGCAGCAGTCATTTCTATGGGCGTGATCCGCGTCCTGCTCAAGAAGAACTCCATTCTGGAGAGCAACATGGTGCAGACCATCGGTTCCGCAGGCGAGAGCCTGGCCGCCGGTGCCATCTTCACCATGCCCGCACTGTTCCTGTGGGCAAAAGAGGGCCTGTGCGACAAGCCCAGCATCCTGGAGATCACCCTGATCGCCCTGTGCGGCGGCATTCTGGGCGTTCTGTTCATGGTGCCCCTGCGCAACGCCCTGATCGTCAAGGAGCACGCCACCCTGCTGTACCCGGAAGGCACCGCCTGTGCAGACGTTCTGCTGGCCGGTGAAGAGGGCGGTGCAAACGCCTCCACCGTGTTCTCCGGCATGGGTCTGGCAGCCATCTTCAAGTTCATCGTCGATGGCCTGAAGATGATCCCCGCCGACATTGCCGTGGCCTTCAGCTCCTTCAAGGGTGCTCTGGGCATGGAAGTATACCCCGCTCTGCTGGGCGTGGGCTACATCGTCGGCCCCAAGACCGCTTCCTACATGTTCACCGGTTCTCTGGTGGGCTGGATGGTCATTATCCCGCTGATCTGCCTGTTCGGCGCAAACATCTCCCTGTACCCGGCAGCAGCCGGCACCACCATTGCTGATCTGTATGCAGCAGGCGGTGCAGACGCTATCTGGTCCAACTACGTCAAGTATATCGGCGCAGGTGCCATTGCTACCGGCGGTATCATCTCGCTGATCAAGAGCCTGCCTCTGATCGCATCCACCTTCCGTGATGCCATGAAGAGCATGAAGGGCGGCAGTGCTTCCGGCACCTCCCGTACCGAGAAGGACCTGCCCATGCCCTTTATTCTGGGCGGCATCCTGCTCATCATCCTCATCATCTGGCTGGCTCCGGCCATCCCCGTCAGCCCGCTGGGTGCTCTGCTGATCGTCATCTTCGGCTTCTTCTTCTCCACCGTCTCTGCACGTATGGTCGGCATGATCGGCAGTTCCAACAACCCGGTCTCCGGCATGACCATTGCCACCCTGCTGATCGCTACCATGATCCTGAAGGCCACCGGCAACGTTGGCATCGAGGGCATGATCGGCTCCATGGCCATCGCCTCTGTCATCTGCATCTGCGCTGCCATTGCTGCGGATACCTCTCAGGACCTGAAGACCGGCTACCTGCTGGGTGCGACCCCGGTCAAGCAGCAGATCGGTGAGCTGATCGGCGTGATTGCCGCCGGTCTGGCCATCGGTGGTGTGCTGTACCTGCTGGACAGCGCATGGGGCTACGGCGGTGCCGAGGTCCCCGCACCGCAGGCTACCCTGATGAAGATGATCGTCGAGGGCATCATGGGCGGCAACCTGCCCTGGAACCTGGTGTTCACCGGTGTGTTCCTTGCCATTGCTCTGGAGGTCCTGCGCATCCCCGTGATGCCGTTCGCCATCGGCCTGTACCTGCCCATCTACCTGAACACCTCCATCATGATCGGCGGTGTTGTGCGCTGGTTCATGGACAGCCGCAAGAATGTTGACGCGAAGCTCAAGGAAGAGCAGACCACCCGCGGCACACTGTTCTGTGCCGGTATGATCGCAGGCGAGGGCCTTGTGGGCATCCTGCTGGCTGTGTTTGCCGTGTTCGGCATCAGCACTGCCCTGAGCATTGATCTGGGCAACATTGGCGGCGTGGTCCTGATGATCGTGATGATCGCATGCCTGCTGGCCTTCTCCATGAAGAAAAAGAAGAACTGATGAGTAAGAAAAAGCAGTCCATCAACTATCTGGACCTCATTCCGCAGCGGGCGGAAACCCTGCGCTGGCACACAGACGAAGCCACCGGCTTTATCACCCTTGAGGTGGAGAACACCGGTGTGTTCAATACGATCGCGCAAAAAGTGTTCCATAAACCGCGCACCACACAGGTGCATCTGGACGAGACCGGCAGCTATCTCTGGCCGCTGATCGACGGCCAGAAGACCGTTGCACAGCTTGCTGACTGCATGAAGCAGCAGTTCGGCGAAAAGGCCGAACCCCTGTACCCGCGCATCATCAAGTATTTCCAGATCGTGGAATCTTACCACTTTATCAAGTTCCTCAACCAATAAGCGCAAAAGAAGCGGCGCTCAGAGCCTGTTGCAAGGCACTGAGCGCCGCTTTTCTTATTTTTTTCTGCTCCAACCTGCCGCATCTGTGGCCACGGCATTTTATCTTCTGCGCCTTCTCTTTTTGAGGTTCAGCGAGCTGCCGCCCGCGGCAAGAGTGACCGCCATTAATGCAGCGAGGATGAACAGCAGTGCACACAGCAGAAGCACTGTGGCTTTGGTGTCGGTGCGGAAGTCGGAGACGTACTCCCGGTGGGTCACAAGGTCCACCGTGCCCACTTCATCGCCGTCCAGATACACGGTGGCTGTACCCACCACACTGCCGCTCTTGACGGTGGCCGCAATGCTCTCCGGCAGGTCGAAGGAGTAGGTAACGATATCGTCCGCGTGGCCGTAGCCGCTGACCGGTGCGGCAGCATACAGCGCCACCGTCGGTTCGGTGCGGCACTTGGTCAGCGCCACGGTGGTGATCTCGGTCTGGGTGTCCACCAGCGGGCGGTCGGCAAAGCTGGCAAAGGCCCAGTCGAACAGATCATCGCACTCGGCAAAGAGGTGGTCCGGCGTATCGCAGCCAAGGATCACCAGCCCGTAGGTGTGGCCGTCCTTTTCCGCAAAGGCCACGATGCAGCGGCCTGCCAGCGTGGTAAAGCCGCCCTTGACCCACCGGACATACTCCCGGTAGTTGGCGCTCTCGCTGTTCATCAGGCTGTTGGAGCTGCTGATGGTGTGCTCAGCCTTGCGGAGGTTCGTGGCCGGCAGGACATAGCTGGCGGTGCCCGCCACCTGTGCAAAGGTCTGGTTTGCCGCACAGGCGGCGGCGATCTTTGCCAGATCCTGCGCGGTGGACACGTTGCCGTAGTCAAACAGGCCGTGGGCACAGGTAAAGTTCGTGCCGGTGCAGCCCAGCTCCTGGGCACGGGCGTTCATCTGCTTGACGAAATCCAGCACGCTGCCGCCCACATCGTAGGCAATGACGCTGGCGGCGTCGTTGGCGCTGACGATGAGCATGGCGTTCAGCAGGTCGATGCGGCGCACCGTCTCGCCGATGCGCAGGCCCATAGTGGTGCCGTTGGCGTTCTGGATATCCCGGAACTCCTGGGTCAGCGCGGTGGGCACGGTCACTTCACCGTTCAGATCCTTGCCGCTTTCCAGCAGCAGCAGGGCCGTCATGAGCTTGGTCAGGCTGGCAACATACTGCTGCTGGTCAGCATTCTGGTTCAGGATGGTCTTGCCGGTGTCGGCGTTGAACAGGTACACCGCCTCGGTCTCGCTGGCGGTCTGGATGGGCATGGGATATACCGCAAGGCCCGGCAGTGCAGCAGCAGCGGCCAGTGCCAGCGTGAGCACCAGCGCCGTCATGCGGCGGAAGATGGTGTTTTTGAACATGAGCGTGCCCCCTTGTATCTGCTTGCCGACGCACGGCAAAAATTTTTGTTTTGAAACAGCTCCTACTTGCCGGAAAGGCTCTGGCTTGCTATACTACTTTAAAGAATACCATAAACCAGCCAAAAGAGAAAGAGAGAAAGGCGGTTTTTAACAATGTTTCTGTCCTTTTGTGGAAAAGTTCCCCGCGACGAGGGGGCTGCGTTCGTTGCGCCCAACGCCACCGTGCAAGGCGATGTGATCCTGAAAGCCGGTTCCACAGTGTGGTACGGGGCCGTGCTGCGCGGCGACGACGGCACTTTGACCATTGGCGAAAACTCCAACGTGCAGGATAACGCCGTGCTGCACTGTGATGTGGGCGGTGCTGTAATGCTGGGCAAAAGCGTCACCGTGGGCCACGGTGCGCTGGTGCACGGGTGCACGGTAGGGGACGGCAGCCTCATCGGAATGCACGCCACCCTGCTCAACCACTGTGTCGTGGGCAAAAACTGCATCATCGGCGCGGGTGCGCTGGTGCCGGAGGGCATGGTGATCCCGGATAACTCGGTGGCCGTGGGCGTGCCCGCAAGGGTCATCAAGCAGGTGAGCGCGGCCCAGATCGAGGCCAACCTGCACAACGCCGCCCACTACGTGGAGCACGGCAAGCTTCACGCTGCCGAGCTTGCCAAGGGCTGACCCTGTGCCGATTTTACAGTTTTTTGCCACATTTTTTCGTCTTTCCGCCAAAAAGCCGACATTTTAATTGACACCTGCGGTCTTGTCTGCTATAGTGAAATTGGCAGTTTATGTCATTCTGGAATACCAGAATTTTTGTACACCGCGCTGTTTGGTTTTTATCATTGGGGGAATTTTGTAAAAAGTTCATTGCGGGATGTTTTTTCACAGAAATGTAATGACTTTTCACTTAAAATCGGGTATACTATACCTTGCGGGGAGGCGGGGCCGCAACCGTCTTTCCGCACATGATTCCTCCTCACACCAAAGCAATACCCCAAACAGAAACTCCCTCCGGTGTACCGCAAGCGCCGGAGGGAGTTTCTGTTTGCATCAGCTTTTGTATTTTGTGATTTCCTGCAATCAAAGGAGAGATTTTTATGTCTGAACTGATCCCCCGCCGTACCTTTTTAAAGGCCACTGGTGCCGCCGCACTGGTCGCTGCCGCCGGCAGTATGCTGGTTGGCTGCGGCGAAGGTTATGGTGCAACCCCCGGCAACCCGACCCTGCCCACCATTGACACTGGTACTTTTGCTACATTCGGCAGCACCTATGTGGATATGGGGCCGCTGACTGGCACTTGGGTCTCCCGTACTACTTACGAATCGGACGGATGGCGGCATAATTATCTTTACACCGGTCTTTCTATTGATAACTCCTATAACACAGATTCTTCCGTTACGATTTCTACCAGTAATTTTACCTGCAAACATAATGGTACTACCGAATCTGGTCTGAAAGTGTGCAGTCTGGGCAATTTTGGCCTGAACAGCGCCGGAACCGGTTTCAAGTATGTTTCTTCCGTAACCGTTGCCAAAGGTGAGCGTAAAACTGTTCCTATCTATATTGACCTTGGCCCGGTGAATACGACTTCCCTTAATGTCAGAGGCGTTTTTACGGTTGAGCTGAAACTGGGCGGAAAAACGGCCACCTTTAAATATCAGCCCATCTACGATGACCCCGCTATTGAATAAAAATCATGATGCTAAAAACCGGAAGGGCACAATGCTCTTCCGGTTTTTCTTTTTGCATTACAGCGCGCGGAACTTTGCCGCAAACACGCTGAGCACGATTTTAGGGTTCACCTGCGCGCCAAGGCGCTGGATGGCGGCTTCGGCCAGACGCAGGGCACGCTGGGCGGCAATGCCCTGCACCGGTGCGTGGGGGCTTTGCCGCAGGCCCGCTGCCGCCACCGCACGGAAGTCTGTCAGCAGGGCGGCGGCACCGGCCTTGTCCTTTTCGTAGGCGGCCAGCAGGCAGGCTGCGGCATAGCTGTCACGGTCGGCAGCGGCCTTTGCCAGCTGCAGGGCCTTTTCCACCTGCGCGGTGCGGGCTTCGTCCTGTGCGGCGGCAAGCACCGTGCCAATGTGCCCATCGAACAGTTCGCTGTACAGCGCGGCCGTCTTTTTGTCCACCCCCTGTGCGGCGCAGTAGTGGGCGCACTGCTCCGGCGAGACAGGAGCCACTGCAAAGCTGACGCAGCGGCTGCGGATGGTGGGCAGCACGCCTGCCAGCGAATCCGCCGTAAGCAGGAACAGCACCCCCTCCGGCGGCTCTTCCATCACCTTCAGCAGGGCATTGGCAGATTCCTCGTTCATCTTTTCCACATGGTAGAGCAGCACGGCACGGCCCTCGGCCGAAAGGCTGGTGTTGAAGATCTCGCTGCGCATAGCCTTGACCTGACTGACCAGATATTTGCCGCCTGCGCCCATACCGGAAACGCTGATCGCTTCACGCACGATGCCGGTCTCCACATGGCCGCTGTCGCGGTCGCCGGGCTTACCCACAGCACGGCAGCATTCGCCCCGCAGAAGGGCCTCAGCGGGCGCTCCGCCTGCAGGGTAAAGATAATCTGCCGCAATGCAGCGGGCCGCAAAACCGGCTCCAAGGCCCTCTTCACCCACCAGCAGCACGCTGTGGGTCAGGCGGCGGGCTGCCAGCATCAGCTGCACGCTGCTTTTCAGTTCTGCATTGCCCTCCATGCGGTCCAGCATCATGGTGTTTCTCCTTACCTTCTGTTTCTCCGCTTCCACTGCTCACGGCGTACCCATGCGCGGACGGAACGATAGGCCATCGGGCCAAAGAACAGCCAGACGTTCGCCATGCTGAGCAGCAGGCTCAGCTTTTGCGGCAGCGGCGCGCCCAGAAAGCTGAGCACCCACAGTGCTGCCGCAAAAAAGCCAAAGTATTTTACCCGGATGGGGATGACAAAGAACAGCAGCACCTGCACCTCCGGGTACAGCATGGCAAAGGCCAGCAGCAGCGAAAGGGACAGGCAGTAGGTGCTGCCGGTCACGCCGGTGAGCAGGCAGGCCAGCACAGTGCCCAGCATCCCGGAGAGCAGATACACCGTATAGCGGAAATCGCCCCACTCCTGTTCCAGCGCTGTGCCGATGAACCATGTGAAATAGATGCCCAGCACCGCGCTGAGGATGCTGCCGCCGTAAGAGGGGATGAACGCAAAGGTGATGATGCGCCAGATCTGGCCGCGCAGCAGAAAATAGCGGCTGAGTGCCAGCCAGACACTGACGGTCTGGTTGACAAACAGCTCGATGGCCAGCACAAGGATCTGCCCGCCCACCAGAATGTTGGTCAGATTCGGGATGCCGAAGCGGCCGTATTTGCGCTCCAGCTGGTTGAGCCAATTGTTCATATAGGGTGCCTCCAACGCATTGTATTCCGATATCGGTGAGTTTTGCCGCATTTTTCTGCTGTTATTGTACCATGATTGGCCGGGGCATTCAAGGCAATGCCCCAGTGTGGAAAACTGCCGCATCTTCCGCCCAAAAATACAGCTGTCAAGCGGATTTTGCGGCACAAAAGCACAACCGGAAAGTGTATGGAGTTTCCTGTCTGGAATGAACTTTTCACTTTTTCCACCGGGTTTTCCACCGTTTTTGTGAAGAAAAGGGCGAGTTTTCCATGAGGTTTTCCACTTTTTCCACCGGGTTTTCCACAACAAAAAGGCATCAGCCCTATACACACCGTAATTCAGGCCGCAGCTTTCTGGTAAGTTTTGGGCAAAAATGCAGGCATTCTGCCTTTTATAAAAAAGAAAGTCGAAGGATTTTCTTTGCATTCTACAAACCGTTCCTGAGCGGCGATTTATTTTTCTCCAATCTGGAATGAACCGGCCCCAAGTTTTCAACACCGGGCCGCTGCCGTTTTTCCGTGTGGAAAAGGCGGGGAAACATGCAGTTTTCCACACCGGAAAAAGCTGCTGCTCGCGGGCGCGCCGGGAGCAAACTCCCCCAGTCTCGCTGCGCTCGACAGCCCCCTCTGGGATGGGGCCTTTGGCAGTACGGAAAAGTTTCCGGCTAAAGTGCAGAGCTTGCGGCACGGCCAGAGGCTCCCTCTTTGAGGGAGCTGGCAAAACCGTCAGGTTTTGACTGAGGGAGTTGGCATCGCGCAGCGATGACTGAGAGGGTTCGTCCTATAAAAATGCCGGGCAGTCACTTCAAGACCGTCCGGCATTGCTTTATTATTTACATCATATTGTGGAACACCAGCTGTGCGATCTGGAAATACAGGATCAGGCTGCAGGCATCCACGATGGTGGTGATGAAGGGGGTAGCCATGATGGCCGGGTCGGCACCCAGCTTCTTGGCTGCCAGCGGAAGCATACCGCCCACCAGCTTTGCCAGAATGACGCTGAAGAACAGCGAAACGCTGACCACGATGGCATAGCCCATCACGTTGGCGTACTGGCCGGGGAACAGGAAGGTGTACATCAGGTAGATGCGCAGGCCGTTCACGATGCCCAGCACCGCGCCCACGATGGCAGACACCCGCAGCTCCTTGCCCAGCACCTGCAAAAAGTCGCTGGGCTCCACCTCGCCCAGAGCCAGACCACGCACCATCAGGGTGCTGATCTGGTTGCCGCAGTTGCCGGCGGTATCCATCAGCATGGGCATGAAGGAGACCAGCAGCGGCAGGCTGACAAAGGCCTCCTCATAGTGGGTGGTGACCATGCCGGTAAAGGTGGCGGACAGCATCAGGATCAGCAGCCATGGAATGCGCTGCTTTGCGTGGGTCCAGACGCTGGTGCCGAAGTAGGTGGTGGCATCGTCGTCCGGCAGAATAGCAGCCATCTTCTGCATATCCTCGGTGCTCTCGTCGGTCAGAACGTCGATTGCATCGTCGATGGTGATGATACCCACGAACATGCCCTCGTTGTCCAGAACAGGCATGGCGGTAAAGTCGTAGCGCTGCATCTCACGGGCCACGTACTCCTGATCGTCGGTCACTTTCACAGTGACCACGTTATCATCCATGATCTCGTTGATGGGAGTATGCGGCTCTGACAGCAGCAGGCTGCGGGCAGAAACAACGCCCTTCAGGCGGTTGCGCTCCACCACGTAGCAGGTGTACACGGTCTCTGCGTTTTCGCCCTGCTTGCGGATGGCTTCAAAAGCCTGCGCCACGGTCATATCCTCGCGCAGACGGACATATTCGGGGGTCATCAGGCTGCCGGCAGAGCTTTCGGGGTAGTTCAGCAGCTTGTTCAGGCTCTCACGGGTCTGCTTGGAGGATTTTTCCAGCACCCGCTTCACCACGCCTGCCGGCATATCCTCCAGCAGATCGGCGGCATCGTCCAGACTCATCTCTTCAATAGCGCCCACAAGCTCCACATCTGAGAAGGCGTTCACCAGATCGTCGCGGGCTTCGTCGGACATATAGGCAAAGGCCTCGGTGGCCACTTCCTTTTTGAGCAAGCGGAACACCACAAGGCGGTTGTTTTCGTCCAGCTCTTCCAGCAGCTCGGCAAGGTCGGCGGGCTGCTCTTCCTCGGTCACTTCGCGCAGCTTGACGTACTGCTTCTTGATGAGCAGCTTGAGCAGGCGGCTCTTGGTGAGCATCTCAGGGTTGGCCTTGACCTCTTCGTCGTTGGCTTCCTCTTTTTCGGCCTCGCGCATGTCCTGCTTGAGGTCTTCAGTAGCTTCCTCGTTCAGATCTTCAGCCAGCTTCTGGCGGACCTCGGCGGGGATATCAGCAGGCAGCTCCTGCACCGGCAGCGCCTGTTCCGCAGCATCAGCCGTCAGCTTTTTTTCTTCCATATCCATTGGGCGTACCTCCTCAGTTTTTACGGAACAGGAGCAGCTCCTGTATCCGGAGGACGCAGCAGATCGGGAAACAAAAAACGCGCCGCCTTGCCTGCCGGAATGCCGCAAACGCCGCATTCTGCGCACACAAAGCCGCGCCTTCCTCTGCTCTGTTTTGCGGAAAGATGCACCGTTGAAGCGGTGCTTTTCCGCAGGACTCAGCGAAGGAGGCGAACGGTTGGGGAAAACGCAGTTGTTTTTGTTTTCTGATCCACCGCGCCGGTGGTTCTACTTCGACTATGATCCGGGTCCATTTTCCTGCGTTCACCTCCAAGTTTTCATATTCATTTTTATTATAGCGCCGCAAAAAAACGGGGTCAACCCTAAACCACCGATTTACCAGAATTTTGCAAAACAAAACACCCTCTTCCGTGTTGCGGCACACGAAAAAGGGTGTTTTGCTTGGATATTGCCTTGGTGTGAGGAGGAATCATGTTACTTGGGTAAGCGGTTGCGGCCCCGCTTCCCATGGCAAAAGTATAACAGCTTTCACAATTCAATTCGTTAAGAAGCTATGAAGAAACTGTAAAAAGGGAATGGTATCTTTTGGAAGATTTTGTGATAGAAAATCTTCTTGACAATATTTGTTTTATCCTATATTATAATCATAGGATACCACCAAACGGAAAGGATGCCGAAAATGTCTGCTTTTGAAGTGAATTTTTATTATAAGGCAGACGGCAGCTGCCCGGTTCGTGATTTTCTGGATACACTGGACGACAAAATGCTGGCAAAGCTTTTGGGCACGATCTCCCTATTGGAAGCCAATGGCACACAACTGCGGGAACCTTATTCCAAATCATTGGGAGACGGCATTTTTGAATTGCGTGCCAAGCAAAGCAGCAATATTACGCGCATTTTATATTTCTTTGTGGTCGGGCATCAGATCATCCTGACAAATGGCTTTGTCAAAAAGACGCAGAAAACACCGCCGGAAGAAATTGCACTGGCGCAAAAGTATCGTGCGGACTATTTTTATCGAAAGGAGAGTTCCTCATGAGTGATTTTCGGAATTATTTGAATGAACAATTACAGCGGCCTTCCTTTAAGGCAGAATGGGATGCTCTTCAGCCGGAGCTTACCATTGCACAGGCCATGATCGATGCCCGGAAGGAAAGCGGTCTGACCCAGAAACAGCTTTCGGAGCGCACCGGCATTGCACAGGCCGATATCAGCAAGTTGGAACGGGGAAACGCAAACCCTTCTCTGCGCACCCTGCAGCGCCTTGCGGCTGGTATGGGGATGAATGTCAGAATTGAATTTGTATCGAATAAATAATTTTTATTCACCAAAAACGCAAAGCCCGGAACATCCGCAGATGTTCCGGGCTTCGTATTTTTACGGAAAGAGTTTATACAAAAAATACGCCCCGGTCACCTTGCGGTGAGCGGGGCGCTAAAACGAAGCTCGTTTTTACTGCGGCAAGATCCCTGCAAAGCAGGTCTTATGCAGCAGGCGGAGCAAGGTATCTGCAAGCAGACCTTATGCTCCTGACACACGCGGGGTGTGCTTTCAAGGACCCTCGCGGGCGCTTTGGTATCTCATATCCCGCTGCGGTGCTCCGCACGGAACAAAGCACCGCCCGGGAAGTGAAATCAGATAGAACTCGTATGGCGAATGCTGTACTTCAGCACATCACCTGCATGGATGGATGCGTTTCTCCGCTTCGTACCGCTGCATTGCGCAGTAACCGCCGGTACGGGGCAGCCGCCCTCTTGCATTGTGGGGCTAAGGTGCCGCAAATATCTGCATCCAAAGCGCAGAAGAATGCTTACTTGTACAGGTCGACCAGACGGGTCAGGTGCTCGTAGCGGTCGTTTGCAACTTCCTGGTTGCGTGCGAACAGCTCCTTAGCACGGTCGGGGAATGCACGAGTCAGGCGGCTGTAACGGGTCTCGTTAGCCAGCAGTGCCTGATACTTCTCGTTATCCACAGCCTTGGAGGTCAGGGTGAACGGATTCTTGCCCTGAGCCTTGTTTGCCGGGTTGAAGGTGAACAGGTTCCAGTAACCGGCCTCAACTGCCTTCTTCATCTCGTTCTGGCAGTTGGTCATGCCGCCCTTGACACCGTGCAGCTCGCAGGGAGCGTAGCCGATAATCAGAGACGGGCCGGGGTAAGCCTCAGCCTCAGCGATGGCCTTGACAGCCTGAGCCGGGTTAGCACCCAGTGCGATCTGAGCAACATAGATGTAACCGTAGGTCATAGCGATCTCGGACAGGCTCTTCTTGCTGATTTCCTTACCAGCAGCAGCGAACTGGCAGACTTCACCAATGTTGGAAGCCTTGGATGCCTGTCCACCGGTGTTGGAGTACATCTCAGTATCGAAGACCATCACGTTGACATCCTCGCCGGAAGCCAGAACGTGGTCCAGACCACCGAAGCCGATGTCGTATGCCCAGCCGTCACCACCGAAGATCCAGACGGACTTCTTGGCGATGAACTGCTTGCTCTTCAGGATCTCTGCAGACTTCTCGCAGCCGGCAGCAGCAGCCTTCTCCAGCTCAGCGATCAGGGCCTTTGCGGGCTCGTCGTTGGCCTTGGTGTTGTTCTTGGTCTCCAGGAACTTCTCAAAGGCAGCCTTCAGCTCAGCAGAAGCCTTGTCGGAACCAGCAACCTCTGCGATCTCCTTGATCAGGTTCTCGCGGACGGTCTTCTGGCCGATGTACAGGCCCAGACCATGCTCTGCGTTATCCTCGAACAGGGAGTTGCACCATGCAGGACCATGGCCGCTGTCCTTGTTGACGGTGTACGGAGAGATGGAAGCGGTGCCGCCCCAGATGGAGGAGCAGCCGGTAGCGTTGGAGATGTACATCTTCTCGCCGAACAGCTGAGTGATCAGGCGAGCGTAAGAAGTCTCGGCACAGCCTGCGCAGGAGCCAGAGAACTCCAGCAGCGGCTGGTTGAACTGAGAACCGATGACGGTATCGTCAGCAAACTTGGAAGGCTTCTTGGAGATGTTGGCCACGCAGTAGTCGAACACTGCCTGCTGATCGGCCTGGCTGTCCTGCGGCACCATGGTGATAGCCTTGGTGGGGCAGACGGTGACGCACTCGCCGCAGCCCATGCAGTCCAGAGGAGACACAGCCATAACAAACTTGTACTCGTTTGCGGGCTTGTTGTCGCGGCTCTTGGTCTGTGCAGGAGCAGCTGCCAGCTCGTCGGCGGTCAGCTGGAAGGGACGGATGGTAGCATGAGAGCAGACGAATGCACACTGGTTACAGCCAACGCACTTTGCAGCATCCCACTCGGGGACGTTGACAGCGGTGCCGCGCTTCTCGTATGCAGAAGCGCCCTGCTCCCACTCGCCGTTTGCATTTGCCACGAAGGAAGAGACAGGCAGGCTGTCGCCGTCCATACGGGCAATGGGCTCCATGACATCGCGGATCTGCTTGACCAGTTCCGGACGGCCGGTGAGAGCCTTGGGTGCGGGATCAGCCTCGGGGTTGGACCAGGATGCGGGCACGTCCACCTTGTGGATGGCGTCAACGCCTGCATCGATAGCCTTCCAGTTCATCTCAACGACGTCCTGGCCCTTCTTGCCGTAGCTCTTCTGAGCTGCCTGCTTCATGAAGTTGACGGCATCCTCGATGGGCATGACGTCAGCCAGCTTGAAGAATGCAGACTGCAGGATGGTGTTGGTGCGCTTGCCCATGCCGATCTCGATAGCCTTATCGATAGCATTGATGGTATACAGCTGGATGTTGTTGTCAGCGATATACTTCTTTGCCTCGGCGTTCAGGTGCTGGCCCAGCTCCTCATCGGACCACTGGCAGTTGATCATGAACACGCCGCCGGGCTTGACATCCTGGACCATCTTCATGCCCATGTGGATGTAAGCGGGGTTGTGGCAGGCCACGAAGTCAGCCTGGTTGATGTAGTAGGGGCTGCGGATGGGCTTGTCGCCGAAACGCAGATGGCTGATGGTCACGCCGCCAGTCTTCTTGGAGTCATACTGGAAGTATGCCTGAACATACTTGTC
The DNA here is from genome assembly GCF_900066275.1 of uncultured Faecalibacterium sp. NCBI lineage: Bacteria > Bacillati > Bacillota > Clostridia > Eubacteriales > Oscillospiraceae > Faecalibacterium > uncultured Faecalibacterium sp. The sequence goes on from NZ_FMFG01000008.1 coordinate 45,988, forward strand.
GGTATGGTCGCCGATGATCTTGACGGAGTTCTTGTTAGCACCGACAGTACCGTCGCCGCCCAGACCCCAGAACTTGCACTCCTTGGTGCCAGCAGCTGCGGTGATGGGAGCGGGCTTGACTTCCGGCAGAGACAGGAAGGTGACATCATCGGTGATACCCAGAGTGAAGCGCTCCTTGGGCTGATCCTTCTCCAGCTCCTTGAACAGAGCAAAGATGGAGGACGGCGGGGTATCCTTGCTGCCCAGACCGTAACGGCCGCCGGTCAGAACGACATCGTTCAGGCCAGCCTCACGCAGGGTAGCGGCAACATCCAGGTACAGGGGCTCGCCCAGAGAGCCGGGCTCCTTGGTGCGGTCCAGCACAGCCACCTTCTTGGCGGTCTTGGGCAGAACCTTCAGCAGGGAAGCGGAGACCCAGGGACGGTACAGGCGGACCTTGATGATACCGACCTTCTCGCCCTTGGCGTTCAGGTAGTCGATGACCTCATCAGCAACGTCGCAGATGGAGCCCATAGCCACGATCACACGGTCAGCATCGGGTGCGCCGTAGTAGTTGAACAGATCGTAGTTGGTGCCCAGCTTTGCGTTGATCTTGGCCATGTACTTCTCAACAACAGCAGGCAGAGCGTTGTAAACGCTGTTGCATGCCTCACGATGCTGGAAGAACACGTCGCCGTTCTCGTGGGAGCCGCGCATCTTGGGGTGTTCGGGGTTCAGAGCCTTCTTACGGAACTCCTCCACAGCCTCCATGTTGCACATTTCCTTCAGATCGGCGTAATCCCACTTCTCGATCTTCTGGTACTCATGAGAAGTACGGAAGCCATCGAAGAAGTTCAGGAAGGGAACCTTGCCCTCGATGGCGCACAGATGTGCGACAGGGGACAGATCCATAACTTCCTGCACGCTGCTCTCGACCAGCATTGCAAAGCCGGTCTGACGGCATGCCATAACGTCGCTGTGATCACCAAAGATGTTCAGGGACTGAGTAGCAACGGTACGTGCAGAAACATCGAACACGCAGGGCAGCTGCTCAGCAGCGATCTTGTACATGTTGGGGATCATCAGCAGCAGGCCCTGAGAAGCGGTGAAGGTGGTGGTAACAGCACCTGCACCCAGAGAGCCGTGCACAGCGCCAGCAGCGCCGGCCTCAGATTCCATCTCGACGACCTTGACCTGATTGCCGAAGATGTTCTTCTGGCCAGCTGCAGACCACTGGTCCACAGAGTCAGCCATCGGAGAAGACGGGGTAATGGGGTAGATGGCAGCCACGTCCGTGTAGGCATACGCTACATGGGCGGCAGCGGTATTGCCATCCATAGTTTGCTTTGCTCTAGGCATTTTTCTTCCTCCATTATTCAGAATTTGGTACCTTTTGCACGGGGCAATATGCCCCACATGGGACCGGAGAACCCCATAAAGGCACTATTGCTTGTATACTATAATAGCAAATTCCGCCCATAAAGTAAACGCAAACCGCTCAACAAACGCACCAAAAATAAAGAAATTTTTTTAGCGCTTTTGTACGTCTTTAGTTCGTTAAAGTGAGCACTGGCGCGGATTTTCCGGTTTTGGCCTGCCTGCTTTGCCAGATCCTGTAATTTTTTTCGCAAAAAGGGGAGGGAGCCCTCTCAGTCACGGCTTGCGCCGTGCCAGCTCCCCCAAAGGGGGAGCTTTATTTGTGCTGACCAGAAGATACAAAAAGCTCCCCCTTTCGGGGGAGCTGGCGAACGCAGTGAGCCTGAGAGGGTTCGTTTCCCGCAGCGGCCCTGCAAATGCTGCTTTCCGTTACGACCCCTCCCGTGAAAAGGCAATTCTGGAAAATCCGCGTTTGTGTAGCAATGAAAGCCCCAGTGGGGCTTTCAAGCGGCAGAGCGGTCTGCGTTAGCAGATGGAGGGGCTTTGCCCCGACAAGCTCCGCAGATTTTCCAGAATTGCGAAATTATAAATATTCTTTCCGCTGATTATGCGCAAAGCAAACGCGGCGCGCATTTCAAATCGTCCCATCCTCTTATATTTATCATCTCTTTATTGACAACAAACCTCATTTTGCCGTAAACTGAAGCCATAGAAAACCGGCGCTGTGCCGGGCAAAGAGGGTAATAAAATGGAGAATACCGTGCATTACGAAAAAACACTCACCAGCGAGGTGCTCTTCGAGGGCCGGGTGATCACCCTGACAAAAGACACTGCTCTGCTGGAAAACGGCAAGACCGCCGAACGCGAAGTGGTGCATCACCACGGCGGTGCGTGCATCCTGCCCTATTTTGAGGACGGCACCATCTGCATGGTGCGCCAGTTCCGCTACGCCATGCAGCAGGAGCTGTGGGAGCTGCCTGCCGGCAAGCTGGAAAAGGGTGAGGACCCCTTTGAAGCCGCCAAGCGGGAGCTGGGCGAGGAGTGCGGCCTGACCGCGGACAATTATATCTCTCTGGGCCAGTTTTTCCCCACCGTGGGCTATGACACCGAAGTGATCTATACATGGGTCGCCACCGGCCTGCACAAGACCCAGATGCATCTGGATGCCGATGAATTCCTGACCCCTGACCGTGTGCCGCTGGATAAAGCTTATGAGATGGTCATGAGCGGCGAGATCCGGGACGGCAAGACCATTGCCGGTATCCTGAAGCTCAAGGCCCTGATCGCCGAGGGCAGGCTGTGAACATCCTGTACGAAGATGCCGCCCTTGTGGTGCTGGACAAGCCCGCCGGACTTTCCAGCGAAGAGGGCGTGCCCGCAGCCCTGCGGCAGCTGTGGGGCCAGCCGGATGCCTTTGTAGGCGTGGTGCACCGGCTGGACACGGGTGTGTCCGGCCTGATGGTGTTTGCCAGAACGCCCGGGGCTGCGGCCGCACTCAGCCGTCAGATCACCCAGAGCCAGAACGCCTACGCTGTGCAGGATGGCAGGGCTGAAGGGGAGCCGGAAGTGCCGCAGTTCATCAAGCAGTACCGTGCCGTCATTGCAGGCGGGCCGGACGAAGCACTGCCCGCCGAAGGCACCCTGCGGGACTGGCTGTTCAAGGACAGCCGCCGGGGCCGGGTGTTCCCGGTCAGCCGCCCGCGCAAGGGCGTGCGGGAAGCCGTGCTGGAATACCGCATCGTGAAAACGGCAGGAGAGATGAGCCTTGCTGAGATCACTCTGCACACCGGCCGCACCCATCAGATCCGGGTGCAGTTTGCATCCCGGAAGCATCCGCTGGCCGGAGACGGCAAATACGGAAGCCGCGTAAAAGGCAGCATTGCCCTGCAGAGCTGCGGCCTGCAGTTTTTGCACCCGGAGACCGGAAAGCCCATGGCATTTACGCTGCCGCTGCCGGACGCCGCACCGTGGAAAGAGTTTTTAGAATAAGATTGTTGTATACGGTCAGCATCCTAGCCCTCTCCCAAAGGGAGAGGCCTTGGCATAGAGATACAGTCCGCGTGGACTGCCAAAGGCTCTCCCTTTGGGAGAGCTGGCAAAGCCGACAGGCTTTGACTGAGAGGGCGAGCCCGCTAAAGGAATACATCATTTTCATTAGGTGAGAGGTATGGAACAATACAAAACTGATGCTGAGATCTATGCTGTGCTGGAGCGGGAGATCATTGACCTGACCATCCGCCCCGGCTCTTCGCTGAGCGAAAATCCGCTCTGTGCCCGCTTTGGCGCACCGCGCACCCTGATCCGGGTGGTGCTGCAGAAGCTGCAGGAAAACGGGCTGGTAAAGATCGTGCCTTACAAGGGCACCACCGTTACCCGGCTGAACCGCCGCATCGTGGACGAGCTGATCTACGAGCGCACCGCCGTGGAAGCCCGCGTATTGCGGGATTTTTCGCCCCGGTGCACCCCGGAGCAGCGGGCGTTGATCCGCAGGCGGGTGGAAGCCTACGAGGCCCTTGCGGCCATGGAGAGCCCGGATTACAACAAGCTGTACGAAGCCGACCGTGCCCTGCACGGGACATGGTTTGCCGCCATGGATAAAATGTACCTGTGGAGCACCCTGCAGAACGCCCACGCCGACTACAGCCGCTTCCGGATGCTGGACACCATGACCACCGGCGGTCTTGCCGAGGTGATTGCAGACCACCGCAACCTGATGAACGCCATCGAGCGGTGCGACCTTGCCGCCTTTGAACCGTTGGTGGAACGGCACCTGTACGGCGGCATCCGGCGGCTTGGCTCCAAGCTGACCGAGGAATATGCCGATTATTTTGAGCCGGAAAAGTAATTGTTCTATGTGGAACATTTTATAAAACAAAAGGGCACAGCGCATTGCAGCGCCGTGCCCTTTTGTTTTATGCTGTCTGAATTTCAGAACACCCCGGAAATAAAAATTTCCAGACCTATGCCAATGAGGATGATGCCGCCCAGAATGGATGCCTTGCCGGAGAGCTTGGTGCCAAACTTTTTGCCGATGCGCAGGCCCGCCATGCAGATAAAGAAGGTGACCACCGCAATGATGAGCGATGCCGCAAGTGCCATCAGCCAGCCGTATTCCGAAATGGTGAAGCCCACCGAAAGCGCATCGATGCTGGTGGCGATGCCCTGCATGAGCAGTGCACCCGCACTCAGCTCTGCGGCCTCTTCGGCCTCTTCGCCCTTGATGCCATCCACCAGCATTTTGCCGCCGATGTAGCCCAGCAGTGCCAGCGCGATCCACGGGATGAACTTTTCAAACGAAGAGAACAGCTCCACAATGGTGTGCACGCACACCCAGCCCGTCATGGGCATCACGGCCTGAAAAAGGGCAAAGGTGCCCGCGATCCTGCACATGGTTCCCCTGCTCATGCGGGGGTCGTGCAGGCCGTTTGCCATGGACACCGAGAACGCATCCATTGCAAGGCCCACGCCCAGCAGGGCACTGTTGAGGAAAAATACAAAACTCCATTCCATATTGTCTGCCTCCTGAATCTGACCAGAATATCGGGCAATACAAAACCCGGTCCCGGGCGCACATGTACGTCCGGGACCGGGTGATTTTTTTGAAACCAACTCCATGTGCACGGGCGCTGTTCTATGCGCCAAAAACACATGAGTCTCGCAAATGAAAGCAAGCCAGACCGGAACCAACGGTCATTATGTTGACTTGCTGCGCCCTGCAAAAGCGCCTGCTACTCCCCCACGGGTATTTGTGATTGTTTTGCCATTGTAGCATATCTTTGCAGGGAAGTCCAGACAAACCTGCGCGGTTACACGGTATTTTTCCATCGGCGGGCAAAATACCAGTCCTGTGAAATAATAAAACACAGGGTGTTGCCCAGTGCTCTCAGGGTAACAGCATGTTCCTGACGCAAGGCCCGGCGGGCGCAGCGCTCGTACTCCCGCGCCTGCTGCATCCGGGCACTCCGGCGCTCTTCGGCGGTCAGGTGCATTCCCACATCGATCAGGGAGTGCAGCAGTGCCCAGTACAGCTCACACAGCGAACCCGTGATGCCATGGCGGCGGACGCACTCAAACACGGTATAGTTTGCTTCCACACGGTCGAGATTGCGCAGGGTGACTTTGCTGTTGACAATGCTGCCCGCCACCTTGCGGTAAAGGTACAGCGCATCCGGGATATTTGCGATTCTGTCCGCTTTTTCGTAGGCGTAGGCGATCAGCAGGGTGTCCTCGTTCAGCTTGCCCTCTGCAAAGCGCAGCTGCGCAAAAATGCTGCGGTGGTACAGCTTGTTCCACACCACCATGTAGGGCAGAAGGGTGCTGTGCTCCAACGCCTGCTCCGGGGTCAGCACCTCCCGCCGCACATGCAGATACTGCTCCCGAATGGGAGTCAGGGCTTCGTCCACCTGCCGGTAATTGCACACGGCCATCTGTGCACCGGCCTCCTGCGCCGCATGGTAAAGCTTTGCGCAGAAGTCCGGCATGATGGTGTCGTCTGAATCCACAAAGGCGATCCATTCGCCCTCTGCCGCGTCCAGCCCGGCATTGCGTGCTCCGCTCAGGCCACGATTCTTCTGGTGGATGACCCGGATGCGGCTGTCCTTTGCTGCTGCGGCATCGCACAAAGCAGGGCAGCTGTCCGGAGAGCCATCGTCCACCAGGATCAGCTCAAAATCCGTGAAGGTCTGGGCAAGGATGGAAGAGATGCAGGCGCTCAGGAAACGCTCTGTCTTATATACCGGCACGATGATGCTGATCTCCGGCTGTTTTTTATGTTGTTCCTGCACAATAAACTCCTCATTGCTTCAGGTCGTTTTCTGTCGTCTTTCCGCCCTTTTGCGGCATAGATCCAGATAACTGCAGGCCGATGCAGCGCAGATCACTGCCGCCCACAAATTTTTTAGTGTTACGCCGCGGGCTTGCATCAGCCGATGGCGGGCTGTACGCTCATACGCAAAGGCTTCCTTCATCCGGGGGCTTTTGCGCTCTTCCGGTGTCAGGTGCAGCCAGATGTCCCACACGGCAGTCAAAATCGGGCGATAGGCTGCACACAAAGCATCCCGGATGCCGTTTTGGTACAGCACATCAAACAGGCGGTACCATGCTTCCACCCAGTCCAGTGTTTTCAAGGTAGTCTTGCGGTGCATGGCACTGCCGGTAACGATGCGGTAATTGTATAAAAAATCCCATACACCGCAGGCAGAAGCCGCTCTTGCGTAAATGACCGGCATGAGACAGGTATCTTCAAATGCCTTGTTTTCTGGATAGCGCAGATTTTCCAGCAGTTTTCGGCGATAAAGCTTATTCCACGGAACCTGAAAATCCGACACCACCATCCGGCGCAGAACTTCCTCCTGCGGCAAAAACTCGTTCAAAAGGCGATGTTCCCCGCCTGCAAGCGTTTTGCCCGTTTCATCAATGCACTGACTGCTGCAGATTGCAAAATCTGCACCCGTTTCCAGCACTGCCTTATGCATTTTTTCCAGATATTCTGGTGCTGCTGTATCATCCGAATCCACAAATGCGATCCAATTTCCCTGTGCTGCATCCAGACCCGCATTGCGGGCTGTGCTTACACCGCCGTTTTGCTTATGGATCACCCGCACGCGGCTGTCCCTTTTTGCTGCTGCATCGCACAGGGCAGGGCAGTTGTCCGGGGAGCCATCGTCCACAAGGATCAGTTCAAAATCTGTAAAGGTCTGAGCGAGGATGGAATCAATACACTCATTCAGATATTTTTCCACCTGATACACTGGCACGATGATGCTGATCTCCGGTTTTCCACTTTCTGTTCTTTCACTCACAGTATTTCTCCCATTCGGAATTCAGTTTTATTTCCGGTACTTGAAGTTGAAGTAGAACTGCGGGTTTGCAATGCAGAGTGCGGTTTCTGCTGCGTTGCGCAGGGTACAGGCCCCCTGTTGACGAACCTCTCTGCCTGCTTTTTTCAAGCACGCTTCCGCCTGCTGAACCCGTTCACTGTTTCTCTGTTTGGGTGGCAGATTTTTTTTTGTGTTTCGGAGCATGCGTTTCATCAGTACATACTGCAGAAATGCTGTGTCTTTTTTTCCATACTTGAGTGCACAAGCAAGAAGGCCGTAGTTTGCATCGATCTCATCCAGATTTTTCAAGGTGACCTTTCCATGCATGATGCTTGCCGGATGCAGCCGGTAATGGTACAGTTTTTCCTTTATACAAGCCACAGCTGTTGCATGTTCAATGATTTCCGGTGTGGTAAATGCATCTTCATAGTTTTTGCCCACAGGAAAAACGATTCCTTCCAGCACATCTCTCCGATGCAGTCTTGTTGCTGCCTGAATCAACGGCGTAAGGCGGATGCGGTGTATTGCTTCCTCACGGGAAAGCACTTCTGTACGTAAAGGCTGTTCCTGATAATCACAAAGACTTCCATCCTCTTCCATAAAAACTTCGTTGCAGACTGCAAGTTCAGCACCTGCCTGCTTTGCTGCCCGCAGCATTTTTTCGTAGTAAGTCTTGTCTACAAAGTCATCCGGGTCCACAAAGCCGATCCAATTTCCCTGTGCAGCTTCCAAACCCGCATTGCGAGCTGTGCTTACACCTCCGTTGATTTTATGGATTACCCGCACGCGGCTGTCTTTTTCTGCCGCAGCATCACACAGGGCAGGGCAGTTGTCCGGGGAGCCATCGTCCACCAGGATCAGCTCAAAATCCGTAAAGGTCTGTGCCAGAATGGAATCAATGCATTCGTTCAGGTATTTTTCCACCTTATACACCGGCACGATGATGCTGATCTCCGGGGATTTTTTTTGCTCTGTCATGTTCCTTAAACCACTTTCTGTGTTTATTTTTATTCCTCACACGCTATTTCTATTATACATGGTTTGGATGGATTTGAAAAGAAGCCGCCGTGCAGAAATCTCTGCGCGGCGGCTTCTTTCAAATCTTATTGTGTTTTCAAGGTTTACTCTTTGCCCTTATCGTCTGCTTCCGGGGCTTCTGCAGCGGCGGCAGCATCCGCAGCTTCCATGGCGGCAAGCTGCTCTGCGGTGGGTTCGGCATCGGCATCGGAGGTGTCGATCTGCTCGGTCTGGGCCTCGTCGTCGTGGTCGGTGCGGGCAAGCACCATCACCTTGTCGTTCTCACCCAAACGCATCACCCGCACGCCGGAACCGTAGCGGCTCTGCAGCGGGATCTCGTTGGCGTGCAGACGGATGATGATGCCCTCCTGACTGCTCAGCAGCACGTCGTCCACATCATCCACGATCTTGACCGCAGCCACCTTATCCTTGGCGGCATCGTAGTTGCGGATGCCCTTGCCGCCGCGGGCGGTGATGCGGTAGGTGTCGATGTCCGACCGGCGGCCCTTGCCGTTCTCGGTGACGGTGAGCACCGTGCCGCCCTCGCGGCAGATGCACACGCCCACAACTTCATCGCCCTCGGCCAGACGGATGGCGCGCACGCCGTGGCCGCTGCGGCCCATGGGACGTGCATCGGCTTCGTTGAAGCGGATGGCCTGACCGTTGCGGGTGGCAACGATGAGCATATCGTGGCCGGAGGTCAGGCGGGTCCATGCCAGAGCGTCACCCTCGTTCAGGGCAATGCCGATCAGGCCGGACTTGCGGATATTAGCATACTGTTCCAGCGGGGTGCGCTTGATGAGGCCCTGCTTCGTGACCATGGTCACAAAGCCGCCCTCGGTGTCGGCTTCCTTCGACTGGCAGATCATGTTGGTGACCTTTTCGCCCTCGGCCAGCTGCAGCAGGTTGACGATGTTGCTGCCCTTGCTGGTGCGGCTGCCCTCGGCAATGGTGTAGCCCTTGATGCGGAACAGACGGCCCCGGTCGGTAACAAAGAGCACATAGTCGTGGGTGGAGCCTACGAACATCTCCTGCACGATGTCCTCTTCCTTGCGGGTCATGCCGGAGATGCCGCGTCCGCCGCGGCGCTGTGCCTGATAGGTGGCCTTGAGCTGGCGCTTGATATAGCCGGCCTCGGTCAGGGTGTAGACACACTGTTCCTCGGCGATCAGATCCTCGATATCCACCTCACCGGTCACGGACTGGATCTCGGTGCGGCGCTCGTCGCCGAAGCGCTTTTTCATTTCCAGCAGCTCTTCCTTGACGATGGCAAGCACCCGGGCATCGTCGGCCAGAATGGCTTCCCAGTTCTCGATCTTGGCCTGCAGGCTGGCAAGCTCTTCCTCGATCTTCAGGATCTCAAGGCCTGCCAGACGGCCCAGCTGCAGCTTGACGATGGCATCTGCCTGCGGGTCGTCAAAGCCGAACTGCTCCATGATGGCAGCCTTAGCCTCTGCCATGCCGCCCTTGCAGGCGCGGATGGTGGCGATCAGCTCGTCCACGATGTCGGTGGCCTTCTTCAGGCCTTCCAGAATGTGGGCGCGCTCCTTGGCCTTTTTCAGGTCGTACTGGGTGCGGCGGCGCACCACCTCGTCCTGAAATTCCACGTATTTCTGAAGCATCTGCTTCAGGGTGAGCACCTTGGGTACCTTGTGGTCGATGGCCAGCATGATAACGCCCACGGTATCCTGCAGCTGGGTGTACTGGTACAGCTGGTTCAGGATGACCTGTGCATTGGCGTCCTTGCGGATGTCCACCACGATGCGCATGCCCTTGCGGTTGGTCTCATCGTTCAGGCCGGTGATGCCCTCAATGCGCTTCTCCTTGACAAGGTCGGCCATGTTCTCGATGAGGCGGGCCTTGTTGACCATATACGGGATCTCCGTAATGATGATCTGGGTACGGCCGTTCTTGGTTTCCTCGATGGTGGCGCGGCCCCGCAGGGTGATCTTGCCCCGGCCGGTGGCGTAGGCGGCGCGGATGCCGCTGCGGCCCATGATGATGCCGGCAGTGGGGAAGTCCGGGCCCTTGATGTATTCCATCAGGCCGGGCAGATCGATGTCCGGATCGTCGATATAGGCGATGCAGCCGTCAATGACCTCGCTCAGGTTGTGGGGCGGGATGTTGGTGGCCATGCCGACCGCAATGCCCTGACTGCCGTTGACCAGCAGGTTGGGGAAGCGGCAGGGCAGCACGCTGGGCTCCTTCTTGGTCTCGTCAAAGTTGGGGTCCCAGTCGATGGTGTCCTTCTCGATATCGGTCAGCATCTCCACCGCCATGCGGCTCATGCGGGCCTCAGTGTAACGGTAGGCAGCCGGGGGGTCGCCATCCACAGAACCAAAGTTACCCTGACCATCCACCAGCGGATAGCGCAGAGAGAAATCCTGTGCCAGACGGACCATGGCATCGTAGACCGATGCGTCGCCGTGGGGATGGTAGGAGCCCAGCACCGCACCAACGGTGTCGGCGGATTTGCGGTAGGGATGGCTGGGGTCGTTGCCGCGCTCGTGCATGGTGTACAGAATGCGGCGGTGAACAGGCTTCAAACCGTCGCGCACATCGGGCAGAGCGCGGGACACGATGACCGACATGGAGTAGTCCAGAAATGCGGTCTCGATCTCCTTTTTCACATCGCGGATGATCTTTTTGGTTCCGCTGCCCGGTATCATCACATAATCTTCTTCCATTGTTTCCTCCGTAGGATCATACCCTCTCAGTCAATGCCTTACGGCATTGCCAGCTCCCCCGAAAAGGGGGAGCTTTTTTTGCGTGAGAAGGAAAAGTTTATCTTTTTGCCTGAAGCTCCCCCCTTGAGGGAAGATGTCACCGTAGGTGACAAAAGGGGGAATCTGGCGCGTCAGCGCCTGAGAGGGTTTTCTTACACGTCCAGCTTTGCGTACTGGGCGTTGGTCTCGATAAAGCGGCGGCGCGGCTCCACCTGATCGCCCATCAAGATGGTAAAGGCTTCGTCGGCCTTTTCTGCATCGTCAATGGTGATCTGTACGATCACGCGGTTATCGGGGTTCATGGTGGTCTCCCACAGCTGTTCGGGGTTCATCTCACCAAGGCCCTTATAGCGGTTCACCTTTGCGCCGGGCATTTCCTGCGAAAGCACGGCCATTTCGGCATCGTTGTAGGCGTACTTGATGGTGTTGCCCTTCTGCACCTTGAACAGAGGCGGCTGGGCCACATACACATGGCCCTGCTCAATGAGCGGGCGCATATAGCGGAAGAAGAAGGTGAGCATCAGGGTGCAAATGTGGGAGCCATCCACATCTGCATCGGCCATGATGAACACTTTATCGTAGCGCAGCTTGGAGATATCGAACTCGTCACCAATGCCGCAGCCCAGTGCCAGCACAACGGGCATCAGCTTGTCGTTGCCGTAAATTTTATCGGCGCGGGCCTTTTCCACGTTCAGCATCTTGCCCCACAGCGGCAGGATGGCCTGAATGGCAGAGTCGCGGCCCATCTTGGCGGAACCGCCTGCAGAATCGCCCTCGACGATGAAGATTTCGGTGCGGCTGGGGTCTTTTTCGCGGCAGTCTGCCAGCTTGCCGGGCATCCGGCTGGTCTCCAATGCGCTCTTGCGGCGCACCAGTTCGCGGGCCTTTTTGGCAGCGGCGCGGGCGCGGGCGGCCTGGGTGGCCTTTTCAAAGATGGCCTTTGCCACGCCGGGGTTCTCCTCAAAGAATTCCATCAGCTTGGAGTAGACCATGTTGGAAACAAGGGTGCGGATCTCCGTGTTGCCCAGCTTTGCCTTAGTCTGGCCCTCAAACTCCGCCTCCTGCAGCTTGACAGAGATCACGCAGATCAGGCCCTCGCGCACGTCCGCACCGGACAGGTTCTCGTCCTTATCCTTCAGCAGGCCGTGGCTGCGGCCGTAATCGTTGAACACGCGGGTCAGGCTGTTCTTGAAGCCCTCCTCGTGGGTGCCGCCGTCCGGGGTGTTGACGTTGTTGGCAAAGCTCAGCAGCAGCTCGTTGTAGCTGGAATTGTACTGCAGTGCGATCTCTGCCATGCCGCGGTCGGTCTGGCCCTTGAGGTAGATCACATTGGGGTGCAGCACGTCCAGCTTGCGCTTCTCGCCCAGATAGGTGACGAAGCTCTTGATGCCGCCCTCGTAGCACATGACCTCGGTGCGGTAGCAGGGTTCCCCCTCCTTGCCGTCCTCCAGTACGGGAGTGTACATCTCACGCTCGTCGGTCAGGGTGATCTTGACACCGGCGTTCAGGAAGCTTTCTTCACGCAGGCGCTTTTCCAGCGTGTCGAAGTCGTACACGGTGGTATCCCGGAACATCTCCGGGTCCGGCTTGAAGGTGACCCGGGTGCCGGTGACGCCATCGGCTACGGTGCCGATGCACTTGAGCGGGCCGTCCGGGTCGCCGCGGCGGAAGGTCTGCTCGTACTCGTGGCCGTCGCGGCGCACGTTGACGGTGAGCCACTCGGAGCAGGCGTTGACCACCGAAGCGCCCACGCCGTGCAGGCCGCCGGCCACCTTGTAGCCGGAGTTCTCGCCGCCGAACTTGCCGCCGGCGTGCAGGATGGTGTAAACGACGGTGACGGCGGGCAGGCCGGTGTCTGCCTGAATGTCCACAGGGATGCCGCGGCCGTTATCCGTGACCTGAATGATGTTGTCTTTCAGGATCTTGACCTCGATGTGGTCGCAGTAGCCGGCCAGTGCTTCATCGATGGCGTTGTCCACGATCTCGTAGACCAGATGATGCAGGCCGCGCTCGCCGGTGGAACCGATATACATGCCCGGGCGCTTGCGCACCGCCTCCAGACCCTTCAGGACCTGGATCTCGCTGGCATTATACTCATGGTCGGTAGCGGTTTCGGCATTTGTGCTGGTAATGATTTCTTCTGCCATTTCCTTTCTCCCTTTTGTTCAATGTTTGCATTTTTGTTCGATCTATCGTAAAAGCAGAGCATATTCTCCGCCTGTTGGCTGGTTTACTCGATCATTTTTTCGGCTCTGCGCCGCATGGCAGCAGGCGACAGCTCCGAAAGATACACCGTGTCCACCACGGCCCCATCTGCCAGAACATAGCTCTGCGGCAGCTCGTCCGAAAGGCTCACCACCGCGCCGTTCTTCTGGGCGTAGTTCAGAAACTCCCGGCCCCGGGGGGTGATGGTGGTGGTTTCCAGATTGAAGATGCCGATAATGTCCCGGTCATTCAGCACGTAGTCACGGCCCAGATGAATATACATACAGTATTTTCCTCATTCTGGCAGTTCATGCATAAAACGCTGTTTATTCACCGGCGGCTGCATGTACTTTTGCATCATTTCTTCATGCTTTGCTCAGCACACCGCCGTTCATGCGGTACACTTCGCCGTCCGTTTTCAGGAACGCGGTATCATCGCAGCTGGTGACGAAGGTCTGCTTTTCCTTCATGCGGGTGAGCAGATACTGCTTGCGGCCCTCGTCCAGCTCGCTGAGCACATCGTCCAGCAGGAGTACCGGGTGCTCTCCGGTGATCCGGGCAGCGGCAGCCGCTTCGGCCATTTTCAGGGACAGCACCACGCTGCGCTGCTGTCCCTGACTTGCAAACACCTTTGCGGGCTGGTCGTCCAGCAGCAGCTCAACGTCCTCGCGGTGGATGCCGCACAGGCTCTGCCCGGCGCGCAGCTCTTCGTTCTGGCGCTGCTTCAAAAGTGCGGACAGCCCGCCCGGCTCAAACTGGGCGGCATAGCGCACCGCCATGCGCTCTGCCCCGTGGGAAAGCTCGGCATAGTTGGCGCAGGCCAGCGGTGTGAGCAGGGCCAGATACTCCCGCCGCCGCTTCTGGATGGCCTCGCCCTGTGCTGCAAGCTCCACGTTCAGCACTTCCAGCAGGGCGCATTTTTCTGCCCACGGGCGCTCCGTGCCGCCTGCAGAATGACGCAGAAGCGCGTTTTTCTGCTGCAATGCCCGCACATAGCGACGGTAGGTGGCAAGGTAGCCGGGGTACAGCTGGCACAGCGCCGCGTCCAGAAACCGCCGCCGTCCTTCCGGTGCACCTTTTACAAGGCTCAGGTGCCCGGGGTCGAACACCACAGCCGGAAAGCTGCCCGCAAGGCCCGCCGCCCGCTTGGGCGGAGAGCCGTTGACCGATGCATACCGGCCGGGGCGCTGTGCATCCGGCGTGCCCACCGTAATGCGCACATTTGCCGGTTCGTCCGGTTCCTGATCCTCCTGCCGGGTGCGCTGGGTGACGGCCTCCAGTACCGCGAATGTTTCTCCGCGGCGCACAAGCTCGGCATCCTTGCCGCCCCGGAAGCTTTTGCCGCCGGTCAGAAGCCAGATGGCCTCCAGCAGGTTCGTTTTGCCCTGACCGTTGTTGCCGCAGATCACGGTCAGTTCCCGGCCAGGTTCCAGCTGCGCTGCCGCAATATTGCGGTAATTCGCAACTTCCAGTGAAAGCAGACGCATTACTGGCCCTGACCCACTTCCACGGTCTGGCCGTCCAGCTCGATCACATCACCGGCACGGCACTTCTTGCCGCGCATGGTGCACACCTCGCCGTTCACCTTCACGGCACCGCCCTGCACCAGCTCCTTGGCTTCGCCGCCGGTCTCGCACAGGCCTGCATATTTCAGCAGGGCATCCAGCTTGATAAATTCCGTATGGATGAGAATTTTCTGCATAATTTCGCCCTCTTAATCGTTCTTGAAGCGCACCGGCAGCACCAGATACAAAAAGTCGTTGCCCTCGGCAGGCAGCACCTTGACCGGGCTCAGAGGGCCGCTGATCTCCATGCGGACCTTCTCGGTGCGGGCGTTGCGCAGCGCATCCAGCAGATAGCGGTTGTTGAAGCCGATCTCCACTTCATCGCCCTCGCAGTCGGCGTTGAACTCGTCCACCACGCGGCCAAGGTTGGTCTGGCAGCGCACCACGACTCTACCCTCTGTAAAGGAGATGCGGAGAGGATTTTTTAAACGCTCTGTAATAATCAGCGAAGCACGCTCGATGGTCTCGATGAATTCCTTGGTGTCGATGGTCACGCGGGTGCGGCTGTCGGCGGGGATCACGTTGCGGTAGTTGAGGAACTCGCCCTCGATCAGACGGCTCATGATGGTGTAGCCGCCGGCCATAAAGACCACATAGCGGCGGTTGGCGCTGATGTGCACCGGCTCTTCGTCGTCGTTGGGCAGCAGGTGGGCGACCTCGGTCATGGTCTTGCTGGGCACGATGATGCGGATATCCTTTACCGCCGTCACCGGGCGTTCCACGATGGCCAGACGGTAGCCGTCCAGTGCCACCACAGTCAGCTTGTCGGGCAGGATCTCGAACAGCTCACCGGTGTGGGCGGGCTTTTTCTCGTCCTGACTGACAGCATATAACGTACGATCGATCATATCTTTCAGCACGCCGGTCTTGATGGTCAGGGTCTCTTCCGCTCCGGTATTGGGTAGCTCGGGGAAATCGTTGGCCGGCATAGACTGAATCTCGAACTGGACTACGCCGCTCTGGATGGTGGTCTTGCCGTTCTCGGCAGAGAGGATGCTGACCTGACCGGCGGGCATCCGGCTGATCATGCTGCTGAGTAGCTTTGCATTCAGCACCACCTCGCCGGCTTCCTTGACATTGGCTTCGATGGTGGTCACGATGCCCATTTCCAGATCGTAGCCGGTGAGGTTGAGCTGGAAGCCTTCGGCTTTCAGCAGGATACCTTCCAGCACAGGGATGGCAGAACGCATGGTGACGGCTTTGGACACACCATCGATGGCTGCGCTCAGCAGAACTTTATCACATACGATGTTCAAACTGAATTCTCTCCTTTTTTTCGTTTCTGATGTTGCTTTGTGTTTGAAAACAGTTTCAGAACCGGTCTATCTTATTGAACTTGTTGTAGTAACCGTAGTAGGGGGTGGGGAACTTGTGGAAAACCCCGAAAAGCCTTGTCGGAATGCGGGGGTTTTGGTTTCCACGGGGTTGTGAATGTGTTGTGAATGGATCGTGGAAAGGTTGGGATAGGTCTTTCTTTCCACAGACCATGTGGAGAACGGAGGTTGAATGTTGAAAACTCTGTGGAAAGTGTGGAAAGGTTTGCGTTTTTACCACAAGATATAGGTTCTTTTTCCCCGTTTTGTTCCGTTTTCTCCCCATATTTTGGGGTTTCACCCATAAATGAGTACGACTTTTGCACGATTTCTGCGGTCAGGCCTTCACGTTCTTGATGATGTCGCTCACGGTCTCGCGCAGGTGCTGGTCGTTCTTCATGTCACGCTCCATGGTCTTGAGGGAGTAGACGATGGTGGAGTGGTCACGGCCGGAGAATTCACGGCCGATCTCTTCCATGCTCATGCCGGTGACCTCGCGCAGGATGTAGATGGCCACGCGGCGGGCAGAGGCAACGTTGGCGTTGCGCTTGGTGCCGCGGATGTCGGCAGGGGAGACGTTGAAGGTGCGGGACACCTCGCCGATGATTTTCTCGATGGTCACGGGCACCGGCTGGGTCTCGTTGAGGATGTCCTTGATGGCATTCTGGGCCACACTGATGACCGGCTGGATGCCCTCCAGCATGTAGTAGGCGTTCAGTTTTTTTACAGCGCCTTCCAGCTGGCGGATGTTGTTCTTCAGGTGGTTGGCAATGAACTCGGCCACATCCTCGGGCAGGTCCAGATGCAAAAGCTCTGCCTTGCGCTTGACGATGGCCACGCGGGTCTCAAAATCCGGCGGCTGCACATCGGCGGTCAGGCCCCACTCAAAGCGGGTGCGCAGACGCTCTTCCAGACTTTTGATTTCCTTGGCCGGGCGGTCGGAGGCAATGACGATCTGCTTGTGGGCATCGTGCAGGGAGTTGAAGGTGTGGAAGAACTCCTCCTGCGTGGACTCCTTGCCGGCGATGAACTGGATATCGTCCACCAGCAGCAGGTCTGCCACGCGGTACTTCATGCGGAAGTCCTCGGTGCTGCCGGCGCGGATGGCGGCGATCAGCTCATTGGTGAACTGCTCGCAGGTAACGTACATGATGACGAAATCGGGGTGGGTGCGCTTGATCTCGGTCTGGATGGCCGTGAGCAGATGGGTCTTGCCAAGGCCGGAGCCGCCGTAGATGAACAGCGGGTTGTATGCGCCGGAGGGATTGGCCGCAACCGCCTGTGCAGCAGCAAACGCAAACTGGTTGGAAGGGCCTTTGATGAAGTTTTCAAATGTGAACTCGTAGTTGCCCTGCGGGGAGGCGGGGTTCGCCTCGTACTGCTGGGCCAGCACCACCTCGTGCGGCGGCGTGCTGGGCACCACCAGCGTGATGTCCACGTCGAAGCCCAGCACGGTCTTGAAGGCTTCCTTGAGCAGGCCAAGGTAGCGGTCCGTCACGATCTTGCAGATGAAGTCGTTGCGCACCGAAAGGGTGATGTGGCTGGAATCCTCAAAGCTGATCGGCTCCAGTCCGTCGATATAGAGATTATAGGTCGGCTCGGCCATCTGCGTTTTGCAGTACGCCTGGGCGGCCTCTAAAACGTCCTTAAAAGAATCCATAAAACATCCACTCCGTTAAAGTTTTCAACAATGCTGCTGATACTAGGTTAGTATACCACAAAAAACGCTGTGCGTCCATATTTCTATAATGTAATTTATAATACATAAGAAAAGCCCCTGCACGGCCGTTGTGGCATGGTCAAAACAGGGCCACAATATCTTGTGGCAAAAGAGTTTTCCACGGCAGAATGGTGAAAAAGTTGAAAATCTTTTCACAAAAAAGTTTGAAGGAAAGCGAAAAAAATGCTTGACAGAACGCCATACTATGCGATATACTGTTGAATTGCAAGCCTGTCCCCAATCTGGGACCACATCAGACCCCATACCGGGGATAAGTTTTTACGGAGGATACAACCATGAAGAGAACTTTTCAGCCCAAGAAGCGTCAGCGCAAGGAAGTTCATGGCTTTCTGACCCGCATGAGCACCAAGAACGGCCGTAAGGTCATCAATGCTCGCCGTGCAAAGGGCCGCAAGAGCCTGACTGTCTGATCCGGCCTTTTATGACGGGATCCGGCGCAGAAATGAATATGCGCACAAAAGACCGCTGATATTGGATTAGCGGTCTTATTTTTTTTTTGAAAATTGAAAGAATTTTCGTAAAAATGCCCGCATGGGCTTTCAAAGTCGAAAAATTTTTGATATACTGGCTGAAGAATGCACCCTTCGGGGCGTGTTCTCAGCCACAGAAAGGAGGCGCGGAATCATGCGCTATCGTCCCATCCGCCGCAACAGCGAGTTTGGCAGAGTGTATGCCCGCGGCAAATCCTATGTGAACCCCGGTCTTGTGATGTATGTGCTCAAGACCCGCAGCAAAAAGACCCGCGTGGGTCTGACCGCCACCAAAAAGATCGGCCACGCCGTGCAGCGCAACCGCGCCCGCCGCGTGATGAAGGCGGCCATCGACGAGCATCTGGACTACAACATCGGCGGCTATGATCTGATCTTTGTAGCCCGCGGTATGACCCCGCGGCTGAAGAGCTGGCAGCTGAGCAGCGTTGTGGCAAAGCTGTTTGCACAGGCCGGTCTGCCGGATAAGGCCAAACGGCCGGATGCGCCGCCCCCTGCCACCGTGCCCCCGGCACGCAGGGCACAGGCGGAAAAGCCGGACGCATGAACCGCCTGCAGTACATCTGCCGCCGCGCGCTGTGCGTGCCCATCCGGGCCTACCAGTACACTCTCAGCCCATGGATCGGCCGCAGCTGCCGTTTTACGCCCAGCTGCAGCAACTACACCATGCAGGCCATCATGACCCATGGGTGCGTAAAGGGCATCCTGCTGGGGGCATGGCGCATCGCCCGGTGCAATCCCTTCGGCAAATGGGGCTTTGACCCGGTGCCGGAGCCGGGCCGCTGGCAGAACCCTGCCCGCCGGCTGCAGCCCGCAAATCTGTTTTCCACACGGCACAAGCAAAAGGTGGAAAAGTAAATATGCTTCTTGTGACGCGGTGCACTGTGGGCAGCGTGTCCTACGATAAAAATAACAAGTCCCGTGCCACAGACGGGGCAGAATGGACAAAGGTATGAACTTCTTTTACATCCTGAGCGGTCCTCTCGGCTATGTTATGGAGTGGATCTACAAGCTGCTCCCGAGCTACGGCTGGGACATCATCATCTTCACGCTGCTCATCAACATCGTCAAGATTCCTCTGCAGCTGAGCCAGCAGAAGAGCATGGCTAAAATGTCGGCCTTCCAGCCCATGATGATGGAGATCCAGACCAAGTACAAGGACAAGCCCGAAAAGCAGCAGGAAGAAATGCTCAAGCTGCAGCAGAACTACGGCTATAACCCCACCGCAGGCTGCGTGCCCATGCTGCTGAACTTCCTTGTCATGTTCGGCGTTATCGGTGTCGTGTACAATCCGCTGGAGCGCATCTTCCACATCAGCGCTGCGGCTCTGACCGCCGCCGGTGAGGCTCTGACCGCCTCCGGCGTCGCCTTTACCGCCATCACCCGCGATACCAACATCATCGCACAGGTGGTTGCTGGCAACGGCGGTGTGCTGGGCTGCTTCAGCGCCGAGCAGATCGCTACCATTACCGAGTTCAGCCAGCACATGAACTTCCTCGGCATCGACCTGACCCGCATCCCCAAGCTGGGCCTTTCTCTGGACATTGTGCTGCCGCTGCTGTCGGTCATCACCATGCTCCTGTCCACCCATATCAGCATGAAGGCCAGCGGCCAGCAGATGCAGGGCAGCATGAAGCTGACCATGTATATGATGCCGCTGATGTACCTGTTCTTCTGCTTCACCTATCCTCTGGCATTCTCTCTGTACTACGTCATTTCCAACATCGTGATGACCGTGCAGACCCAGGTCATGCGCAAGGTGTACGACCCCGAGAAGATGCGCAAGGAGATCGAAGCGCAGATCGCAGAAAAGAAAAAGCAGGAAAAACGCGGTGTGAAGAACACTACCGTCAAGGTCACCGATCCCAAGACCGGCAAGACCACGGAAAAGAACCTTTCTGCCAGCGAGATGAACAAGCGCCGTCTGGAGTATGCCCGCCAGCTGGACGAGGAGCGCTACAAGGACGAGCGTACCGTGCCGCTGAGCGAGCTGAACAAGCAGGATAAAGAATAAGAGGAGGATGAACGGTTATGATCCGTAAGCAGGAAGCGACCGGCAAAACGGTCGATGAAGCCCGCGCAAAAGCCTGCGCTCTGCTGGGCGTGCAGGCCGATGATCTGAATGTCAGCTGCGAAGTGCTGGAAATGCCCCAGAAGACTGGTTTTCTGGGCCTGAAGCTCACCCCCGCTAAGGTGTGCGTGAGCGTGGAGGAGCCGGACGCTCCGGCTGCAGCACCCGCTGAGCCTGTTGTTGAGAAAAAGACTCCCGTGCAGGAGGCTGTCAAGGCCGCTCCCGTGGCAGAGGAGCCTGCCGCTGCGGCAGCACAGCCGGAAGCAAAGGCCGAAGAGCCTGCTGCCCCCGCTGCAGAAGCTGTTGCAGAGCAGCCCGCTGCCGAGGAAGAGGAGCCGGAAGTCCCCATCGTGATCGAAGAGAACGCTAAGATCAAGGCTGCTGTGGACTACCTGCGTGAGGTCATTGCCCTGATGGGCGTGGAGAATGTCACCTTCAGCGCTGTGCAGAAGGGCGAAGCTACCATCATCCGTCTGGACGGTGAAAAGCTGGGTGCCCTCATCGGCCGCCGCGGCGAGACCATGGAGAGCCTTTCCTATCTGGCAAGCCTTGTGGCAAACCGTCTGGAGGGCGATTACATCAAGCTGGGTCTGGATGTGGCCGGCTACCGCGATAAGCGCGAGAGCGACCTGACCGCACTGGCACAGCGCATTGGTGCCAAGGTGCGCAAGACCGGCCGCAGCTTTGCCATGGAACCCATGAACCCCTACGAGCGCCGCATCATCCACTCTGCCATCAGCAAGATGGAGGGCGTGCGCAGCGAGAGCAAGGGCGAAGGCCGTGACCGCCGTGTGGTCATCTACTCCACCGCACCCGATGCACAGACCGAGAACACCTATGGCGAGCGCCGTCCCCGTGGCGGACGCGGCAATGGCCGTCGTCCCGGCGGCAGCCGCAATGGCGGTTATCGCGGCGGGAACCGTTCTGAGCATGGCGACCACAATGGAAACCGCGGCGGTTACCGTGGCAGCCGCAATGGTGCACCCCGCGGCCCGCGGCCTTCCGGCGTGCCGGAGCGTACCTATGCACCCCGTGATGCCGAGAATGCAGCACCGGTAGCACCCAAGCGCACCGAGCGCGTGGATGATTTTGCCGATTTCAGCTTTGGCAAGATCGAGCTGTAATACGGAATTACTTTTGAAATCAGGGTCTCCGGAAAATCTGCGGATTTTCCGGAGACCTTTTTTCACGCAAAAAGGATTTTACCAAAATCTAACGCCAAGCTGGTTTCGGGTCGGGCAGCTGTTGCGGTATACTGAGCATAAAAAAGTCATTCTTCTCAAAATTTGGAGAAACTGCCTGTTTTTTGCCGAAATCTTTCTCTTAAATGGCAATTGTAAAACAATTGGTCGAGGATTTATACTGTAGTCAAGAGCGTTCTGTTCGTGAAGAACAGACAGAATGATGAAAAGAGAGGTATTCAACTATGGCTCAGAACAAGATCTCCCGCCGCAGCTTCCTGCGTGGTGCAGGGGCATCCGCAACCATCGCAGCCGCCAGCTGCATGGCACCCTCTGCAGCCGCCTGTGACATCAAGTCTCTGTGGAGCATGGATCTGCAGATCCTTGCTACCAGCGATACCCACGGCAAATTCGACCCCTGGGACTACGCTGCCAACAAGGCAGATGCTTCCGGCAGTGTGGCCCAGCAGGCGACTGCCATCAAGCAGTGCCGCACCCGGAACACGCTGGTGGTGGATGCAGGCGATACCATTCAGGCCAACTCCGCAGAGCTGTTCCTGAACGATGACCTGCATCCCATGATCGCTGCCATGAATGCCATCGGCTATGATATCTGGACCACCGGCAACCATGAGTACAACTACGGCATGGATGTGCTGAAAAAGGTCATGGGACAGCAGAAGGCCAAGGTGCTCACCGGCAATGTTTACGCACCGGACGGCACCCCGCTGGCCGACGGCTACACCATCATCAAGAAGGGCACCGTCAAGATCGGTGTCATTGGCATGGTCACCCCCAACATCATCCGCTGGGATGCCAAGAATCTGGAGGGCTGGAAGGTCACCAACCCCGTGGACGAGAGTCGCAAGATCATCGATAAGATCAAGGATCAGGTGGATGTTCTGATCGGCGTCATGCACATGGATACCGAGAACGAGTACGGTGTCTATGGCTCCGGCGTTACCGATCTGGCCAATGCCTGCCCCGAGTTCGATGTCATCGTGGGCGGCCACGGCCACAGGAGCATCCCCAACATGATGATCAACAACGTGCTGGTGGTGGAGAACAAGAACGCCGGTGCCACCCTGTCCGAGATCCACGTCTATCTGGAGCGCCAGCTGGACGGTAAGTGGAAGGTCGTGAACCGCACCTCTGAAAACCTGCAGATCAAGGAGTACGAGCCCGATCCGGAGCTGACCGCTCTGCTGGCCTCCTACGACACCCGCGCCAAGGAAGACGCTGTTACCCCCATTGGCGAGCTGAAGGGCGGCGATCTGGCCCCCGAAAACGAGATCGACTGCCTGCCGCAGGCCATGGTGCAGGATACCGCGCTGCTGGACTTCATCAACGAAGTGCAGATGTACTACACTGGTGCGCAGGTCTCTGCTACCGCCCTGACCTCCATGACCTCCCAGATGCGCGCGGGCACCATCCGCAAGTGCGATATGGCCAGCATCTACACCTACCAGAACACCCTGTACAAGCTGCAGATGACTGGCGAGCAGCTGCGCCGCTTCATGGAGTGGTCCGCAGCCTTCTTCAAGACATGGAAGCCGGATGAAGTGACCATCGCTTTTGACCCCTCGGTGCGCTACTACCTGTATGATGCTTTTGAGGGTGTCAACTACGAGCTGGACGTCTCCAAAGAGCCGGGCCACCGCATCAAGAACCTCAAGTGGCCGAACGGCAAGGCCGTGAAGGACACCGACACCTTTGTGGTGGCAGTGAACAACTACCGCGCCACCACCCAGCTGCTGACGGCTGCGGACATCTTCCTGCCCGGTGAGGATCTGCCCAAGCTGTTGGAGATCGATGTGCGCGGCGACGTGGGCGGCATCCGCGAGCTGCTGGGCGAGTACATCCGCACCGTGAAGGGCGGCACCATTGAGCCGCACGTGAACAACAACTGGAAGATCGTGGGCAACAACTGGAAGGCTGCCGATCACCAGAAGGCTGTGCAGCTGCTGCGCGAGGGCAAGCTGGCCCTGAATGAGAATGCCGATGCACGCACGCTGCCTGGCAAGGCCATCACCACGGCGGATATCGCCAAGTTCTAAAAAACAGTTTCCTGTAAAAAGGGGCTTTCCGTGTTGGGACGGAAAGCCCCTTTTTTGTGTGAGAAACGGGCGGATTTTCAACCGTTTCCCGGGAATTGGTTGAAAAAACAGTACCATTCCGCAGCATTTCGTGGTACAATGAAACTGTATTGGTCTCGCTGCTGTGGGCAGATGGGAGCAAGCGGCCAGACCGGGCGCGGAAAGGAAGCCAGAAAAAACCATGCAGGAAACGACCATTGCAGCCATTGCAACAGCGCCGGGCGCAGGCGGCATTGCCGTCGTGCGGCTCTCCGGTGCGGAGAGCTATCCCATAGCAGCCCGGGTGTTCCGCCCGGCCAACGCCGCAAAAAAGGTGGAGGATGCCAAAGGCTACACCGCCATGTACGGCACATTCCGGGAAGGGGACGAAGCCTTTGATGAGGGCGTGGCCCTGTTTTTCCGCGCGCCCCACAGCTATACCGGCGAGGACGTGGTGGAGCTTTCCTGCCATGGCGGCAGCGCCGTGGCCCGCCGTCTGGTGGAAGCCTGTCTTGCTGCCGGTGCTCAGCCTGCCGCGCCCGGCGAGTACACCCGCCGCGCGTTCCTGAACGGCAAGCTGGGGCTGACGCAGGCCGAAGCCGTCATGGATCTGATTTCGGCGGATGGCCGTCAGGGTGCCGCGCTGGCCAATGCCGCGCTGGGCGGTGCGCTGGCAAAGAAGATCAGTGCCCAGAAGGAAGCGCTTACCGCCATTCAGGCTCACCTTGCCGCATGGGTGGATTTTCCCGAAGAGGATGTGCCGGAGCTGGACGGTGACCATCTGCACCGCGTACTGAGTGGGGTAAAGGCAGAGCTGGACGAGTTGATCCATAATTATCAGGCGGATACCGTCCTGCGCGAAGGTGTGGACTGCGCCATTGTGGGCAGACCAAATGCGGGCAAATCCACACTGCTCAATCTGCTGGCCGGGTTCGACAGGGCCATCGTCACGCCGGTGGCTGGCACCACCCGTGACGTGGTGGAGCAGGCGGTACAGCTGGGGGATATCCAGCTGAATCTGTTCGATACCGCCGGTCTGCGCGAGACCGAAGATGCCATTGAAGCCGAGGGCATCCGCCGCAGCTGGAAAAAACTGGAGGAGGCAGGCCTGATTTTGGCTGTGTTCGATGGCTCTGAGCCGCCCACGCGGGAAGATCTAGAGCTTGCACAGCGTTGCACAGGCCGTCCAGCCATTGCACTTATCAACAAAGAGGATAAACCAACGCAGTTTGACGCAGAGTTGATAGCACCCTGCTTTGCCATGGTGCTGCCGGTGTGCTGTCAGGAGGAGGAGAGCCGCAAGGTGATCTCCGCTGCGGTGGCCCGCCTGCTGGGTACCAGCCAGATCGACCCCCATGCCGCCAGTCTGTCCGGCCAGCGTCAGCTTTCCGCCGCACTGCGTGCGCGGGACGCTGTGGCCGGTGCACTGGATGCTGCCGCAGGCGGCTTTGGGCTGGATGCCGTTTCCGTCTGTGTGGACGACGCACTGGCCGCCCTGTGCGACCTGACCGGTGAGAACGCCTCGGAAGCTGTGATCGAACAGGTGTTTGAACGTTTCTGCGTGGGAAAGTGACGAAGAGCTTCCCGCGCGAAGCGTGGTCGCGTGTTTAAAGTTTGATGCCTTTTGCAAAATGCATCGCCGCCGGGGATGTTCTCTTTTGCGTGCCAAAAGAGAACCAGAAAAGCACCCGCTACTTTCGAGGCGCGGGAGGCACGAATTAAGGGCTACTCGCCCTTAATAATCCCAAAGGAGATGGGCTCCATACAAAAAATCCAAGTCGCTCCGCTAGAGGATTTTTTGTGTTACGCCGATTTGTAGTCGCTTGCGCGACGAGCCATACGGACAAGTTTATGCGTTATCTGCTGCGCGACAGCTGCAGGCTGACAGCAGCAATATGCCGTTTCCTGTTACGACCCTTTCCCGTGAAAAAGTAAATTCGAAAAGCCCGCAGGCTTTTCGGATTTACAAATTTAAAAAATATATTTCCGCTGAATATGCCCAGAGTGAAACGGAGGGCATTTTAAATCATTTGTTAGAGGAAACCCGAAAGTATATGAACCACTTAGGAGATTATGACGTTATCGTCATCGGTGCCGGCCACGCTGGTATCGAGGCAGCTCACGCCGCCGCAACGCTGGGCGCGAGAACGGCCGTGTTTACCATGAGTCTGGATGCCATTGGCAACATGCCCTGCAACCCCAGCATTGGAGGCACGGCAAAAGGCACGCTGGTACGTGAATTGGATGCGCTTGGCGGCGTGATGGGCCTTGCTGCAGATGCCACCTATCTGCAGAGCCGGATGCTCAACAAGGGCAAAGGCCCGGCGGTGCACGCCCTGCGTGTGCAGACCGACCGCAAGCGCTACCATGAATATATGAAGCATGCATTGGAACTCACGCCCGGCCTTGCCATCCATCAGGCTGAGGTTGTGAGCATCGAGACCGAGAACGGCCGTGTGAAGGGCGTTGTGACCCAGCTGAACGGGGAATACAGCGCCAAATGCGTGGTCATTGCCACCGGCACGAACCTTGGCGGCAAAATTTTTGTGGGCGATGCGTGGTACGCCTCCGGCCCGGACGGGATGCACGCCGCTAACGCCCTGACCGACAGCCTGAAGGCTGCCGGGCTGCCGCTGCGCCGGTTCAAGACCGGCACCCCTGCCCGGGTGCACCGCCGCAGCATCGATTTTTCCAAGCTGGAATGCCAGCCCGGCGACCCGGACAATGAGCTGCAGCCCTTCAGCTTTATGACCGATGCACCCATGCACAACAAGGTGGAGTGCTGGATCGCCTATACCAACCCCGAGACCCACAGGATCATTCTGGATAACATCCAGCGCAGCCCGCTCTATGGCGGCATGATCGAGGGCGTTGGCCCGCGCTACTGCCCCTCCATCGAGGACAAGGTGGTGCGCTTTGCGGGCAAGGACCGCCACCCCATTTTTGTGGAACCCTGCGGCGAGAACACCGAAGAGATGTATCTGCAGGGTGCCTCCAGCAGCCTGCCGGAGGATGTGCAGAACGCCTTCTACCGCAGTATCAAAGGGTTTGAGAACATCGAGATCATGCGCCCGGCCTACGCCATCGAGTACGACTGCGTGGACCCCACCAGTCTGGAAGCCACGCTGGAAAGCAAGGTGGTGCGGGGACTGTACGGTGCGGGTCAGTTCAACGGCACCTCTGGCTACGAGGAAGCTGCCGCCCAGGGCCTGCTGGCCGGACTGAACGCCGCCCGCAATGCGCTGGGCAAAGAGCAGCTCATTCTGCCGCGCCACACCAGCTATCTGGGCACACTGGTGGATGATCTGGTCACAAAGGGTGTCATGGACCCCTACCGCATGATGACCAGCCGCAGCGAGTACCGCCTGACCCTGCGTCAGGACAACGCTGACCAGCGGCTGACCCCCATCGGCAGGGAATACGGCCTTGTGCAAGATGACCGCTGGGCCAAGTACCAGCACACCCAGAGCATTCTGGAAGCGGAGCGCCGCCGCCTGCATGAGACGCATCTGCGCACCGCCGACCTGCGCACCGCCATGGAAGCGGCCGGTCTTGCCCCTGCTGCCGAGGGCGGCATTGCGGAAGAGCTGCTGCGCCGCCCGGAGATCAGCTATCCGCTGCTGGCCGGTGTCATCGGCTGGGGCGAGGAGATCACCCCCATGCTGGCCGAGCGGCTGGAGACCGAGATCAAGTATGCGGGCTACATTGCCCGGCAGGACCGGATGATCCGGGACGTGGCCCGGCACGAAAAGACCCTGATCCCGGACGACTTTGAATATGCGGATCTGGCCGGTCTGACGCTGGAAGCCCGCGAAAAGCTGGCCCGCATCCGGCCGAAGAACCTCGGTCAGGCGGGGCGCATCCCGGGCGTATCGCCCTCCGATGTGGCGCAGCTGAGCATTGCACTGGCAGCGAGGAAGTAAGCCTGCTTCCCGCACAGAGAGTATTCGTGTGGGGCGGGCTTCATGCCTTTTGCAAAATGCATCGCCGCCGGGGATGTTCTCTTTTGGTTGCAAAAGAGAACCAGAAAACAACCAGCGATTTCAACGCGCTGGATCCATGAATCAGGGGCTGCTCGCCCCTAATAACCCCAAAGCTGTTGGGCTCCATACAAAAAATCCAAGTCGCTTCACTAGAGGATTTTTTGTGTTCCGCCGATTTCGAGTCGCTTGCGCGACGCGCCGTGCGGATAAGCTTGTGCATTTTCTGCTGCGTGAATGCTCCCGCAGGAAGTCAGCGGCAGTAGATGCCATTTACCATTACGACCTTCCGTGTGAAAAAGCAAATCAGGAAAATCCGCAGATTTTCCTGATTTGCAAATATAAAAATAATTTTTCCGATGAATTTGCCCAGAGCAACGCGGAGGGCATTTGAAATCGTTAAACATAGAAAGAAGCTGCAACCAATGGAAGAACTGAAGCTTTACGAGGGCCGTCCTGCCGACTGCACCGCGCGGCTGGAAAAAGAGATCCGTACCTATGACCTGCTGGACAAGCTGGGCATCCAATTCTGGCGCACCGACCACGGCTGGATGAAGGCCGACACCATGGAGGACTGCCATGTGATCGATGCCTGCCTGAATGCCACCGTGTGCAAGAACCTGTTCCTGTGCAACCGGCAGAAGACGAACTTTTATCTGCTCATGATGCCCGGGGACAAGCCCTTCAAAACCAAAGAGCTTTCCCATCAGCTGGGCATTGCCCGCCTGAGCTTTGCCTCGCCCGAGGATATGGAGCAGTATCTGGACTGCACGCCCGGCTCCTCCTCCATTATGGGCCTTGCCAATGATGCTGAAAATAAGGTGCAGCTGCTGATGGATGAGGACATAAAGGCAGGGGAGTACCTCGGCTGCCACCCCTGCATCAACACCTCCTCGCTCAAGCTGCGAACGGCAGATGTGCTGGAAACTTTCCTGCCTGCCGTGCACCACGAGCCGATCTTTGTTCACTTGACCGGCGAATAACAGAAAGGAAAACCTGCGTATGATCGATAAACCGCGCCTTGAAGCAAAATGTTCCACATGGAACATCACTCTCACCGGCACCCAGCTGGACCAGCTGGATGCCTTTGCCGAAATTCTGGTGGACTACAACCAGAAGGTCAACCTGACCGCTATCACCGACCCCGAGGGGATCGAGGATAAGCACTTCCTCGACAGCCTGCTGTTTGCCAGCCAGCCGGAAGTGGCGGGCCGCATGGTGGATGTGGGCGCAGGCGCAGGCTTCCCGGGCATCGTGACCAAAATCTACAAGCCGGAACTGGAGTTGACCCTGATGGAGCCCACCGGCAAGCGGGTGGAGTTTTTGAAGTACGCCTGTGCCCAGCTGGGTTTGACCGGCGTGGAGTTTGCAAAGGAGCGCGCCGAGGAAGCCGCCCGCAAGGCGTGGCGTGAACAGTTTGATCTGGCCTCGGCCCGTGCAGTGGCCGCGCTGCCCATGCTGGCCGAATACTGTCTGCCGCTGGTAAAGGTGGGCGGCAATTTCCTCGCCATGAAGGGCTCCTCCGGTGAGGAAGAACTGGCCGCAGCGCGCGGTGCCATCAAAAAGCTGGGCGGTGAATACAAAGAGACTCGCACTCTGCACCTTCCGGGCGGCGACACCCGTACACTGATTCTGTGCAAAAAGATTTCGCAGACTCCGACAGCCTACCCCAGAAACGGCGGAAAAATTGCGAAAAGCCCGTTGAAATAACGAAATATCGATAGAATTTTGTAAAACCCTGCCGAACGAAACTTCTGGCAGGGCTTTTATTTGTGTGATACACTGTGCCTGAAGCCTGAGTTTTCCACGCTTTCCCGGGAAAATGTGAAAAACAAAACCCATCCACCACGCGAAAGGAGCCGTGTATCCATGTTTGAACGCAAAAAGCAGGCGGGCAAAATTTATTTCCTGCCCATCGATCAGATCAGGCCGTCGCCGTTTCAGGCACGGCGGGAGTTCAGCGAGCAGGAGCTGGCTGCGCTGGCCCAGAGCATCCGAGAAAATGGTCTGCTGCAGCCCATCTCGGTGCGAAAAGTGTCGGATGGCGGCTACGAGCTGGTAGCCGGGGAGCGGCGGCTCCGTGCCTGCCGCCTTGCTAAAATGAACACCATCCCTGCCATCCTCTGTGATTACGACGATGAGCGCACCGCCGCGCTGGGTCTGCTGGAAAACATCCAGCGGGCCGACCTGAACCCCTTTGAGCAGGCGCAGGGCTTAAAGGATGTGATGGTGCTGTGGGACTGCACCCAGGCCGAAGCTGCCAAGCGTCTGGGCATGGCGCAGCCCACCCTTGCCAACAAGCTGCGGCTTTTGCAGCTGAACGCCGACCAGCGGCAGTTCGTGCTGGACAACAGCCTCACCGAGCGCCATGCCCGGGCGGTGCTGCGTCTGCCGGAGAACCGCCGCAGTGAAGCATTGATCAACATTGCCAAGCGCCGCATGAACGCCCGGCAGACCGACCTCTACATTGAACAGCTGCTCAACACCCCTGCAAAAGGCAGGCATCGCATCTCGATGGTCAAGGATGTGCGTATTTTTGTGAACACCATCGACCATGCCATCCGTCTGATGACCGATAATGGTGTGCCCGCCACTGCCCACCGGGAGGAAAAGGATGGGTATATCGAATATACGGTGCGCATCCCAACCACCGCCGCCGAACGGTAAAATTGTTCCATGTGGAACAGGAAACTCCCGTGCAGAGCGTAGTCGCGTGTTTAAAGTTTCATGCCTTTTGCTAAAGCATTGCCGCCGGGTACGTTCTCTTTTGCGTGCCAAAAGAGAACCAGAAAAGCACCCGCTACTTTCGAGGCGCGGGAGGCACGAACTAGGGGCTGCTCGCCCCTAGTAACCCCAAAGCTGTTGGGCTCCATACAAAAAATCCAAGTCGCTTCGCTAAAGGATTTTTTGTGTTCCGCCGATTGGAAGCCCCTCAGTCGCTGCGCGACAGTTCCCTCAAAGAGGGAGCCTCTGGCGAAACCGGAAAGCGTTATGGTTTGCCCGGAAACTTTGCCGTTATGCCAAGGGCTCTCCCTTTGGGAGAGCTGGCAAGCCCGATAGGGCTTGACTGAGAGGGCTAGCCAGCTTCCCGGCGCGCATTCAAAATCGTTTGTTTTGTCTCCCGAAACCGTGCATTTTTTGATTTTCCCACCTCTAAAAGTTAAAAATCCAGCGAAAAAACGCTTCAGATGGTTCAAAAACCGATTTGGATGTGCTATACTAGGTGTTAAGGTGCCTGTATGGACGGGAAACCGGCGGGCATGACTGCGAATGTTCCACATGGAACAATTAAATTTTCCCGGAAGGAAGAATTGTGCGTGGCAAAAATTGTAGCAATTGCGAACCAGAAGGGCGGCGTTGGCAAAACCACCACCGCCGTCAACCTGTCGTCCTGCGTTGCGGCGCTGGGCAAGCGGGTGCTCATCGTAGACCTTGATCCGCAGGGCAATACCACCACCGGCTACGGTATCCCGAAGCGCAGCGTGGAAAAGGGAACCTACGAGATCCTGATCGGTGAAGCGCGGGTCTCCGAGGCCATCCGTAAGACCGAGTACCGCACCGATGTCATCGGCTCCAACACCCGTCTGGCCGGTGCCAGTCTGGAAATGATCGACCTGCCCGCTCGTGAGAGCCGCCTGCGCAAGGCGCTGGCCGAGGTGCAGAAGGACTATGACTTCATCTTTATCGATTGTCCGCCCAGTCTGGACCTGCTCACCCTGAACGGCCTGAGTGCCTGCGACAGCGTTCTCATTCCGGTGCAGTGCGAGTATTACGCGCTGGAGGGTCTTTCGGAGCTGATCAGCACCTTAAAGACCATTCGCAAAAAGTACAATCCGTATCTGGATATCGAGGGCGTGGTGTTCACCATGTTCTCGCTGCGGTATAACCTGACCGTGCAGGTGGTGGAGCAGGTGCAGAAGTATTTCGGCTCCAAGGTGTACAAGACCACCATCCCGCGCTCCATCCGCATTTCGGAGGCACCCAGCTACGGCCAGCCCATCAATTTCTATGAGCCCAAGGGCAAGGGCAGCGAAGCATACATGGATCTGGCAATCGAATTTGTCAAGAACAACCGCCCGCACGAGCCCAAAAAGGCCCGCCGCAAAAGTGCACCCGTCGCAGAGCAGACGAAAAATGCTCTGGAAGATTAAACCTCAGGGGGAACATGAATGGCAAGAGGAAAAGGAGGGCTTGGCCGCGGGCTGGACAGTCTGTTTGAAGATGCCGCCCCGGTTTTTGAGTCCGGTGCAAAGGTAGACACCTTGCCCCTGCGTGAGATCGAACCGGACCCGGAACAGCCGCGCAAGACCTTTGACGAACAGGCGCTGGGCGAGCTGGCGGCCAGCATTGCAGAGCATGGTCTGCTGCAGCCCATCGCGGTGCGTCCGCGCCCGCGCGGCGGCTACAGCATCGTGGCGGGGG